>JAJAZE010000308.1 GCA_026785925.1 Pyrinomonadaceae bacterium | reverse complement strand
CCGAGAAGGTTTTCTTTCCAATTCATACTTTACTCATTTGATGTTTTGTCTTAATTTTCCACTTTCCATTTTCGATTTTCCATTATCTTTCGTGTGCCAATAAACCCAAGCCATCAAAACAAACTGCAAAGGCAGGCGTAGGTAAATTATCAGCGGATTGAGGTCGGGAAACAATTCCGTGTTCGTCGCCATATAGATATTCGCCGGGAAAACCGCGATCAAAAGCAGGATGATTCCCCAAGCGGCGCGGCGCGATGTTTTCGGTATCAGAAGCGCGATACCGAAACCCGCTTCGAGAAAGCCGCTGAGATAAATCAAAAACAAATGCGCGGGCAGATACGGCGGCATTATTCGCAGGTAAAATTCCGGCATCACGAAATGATTGATGCCGCCCAATATAAATGCGGCGGCTAAAAGATATTTTGAGATTTGTTTGATAACGGGCATCCGATAAATGATTATATCCGAAACGGCTGCCGGTTGTCGGTTGCGAGTGTTTAGATTTATAATAAGATTTGTTGCGAACGACAAAAAAAACTCTAAAAACTGTTACAGGCAAGTGTTATTTATTTAGAATTTACCGACAATCGGCAACTGTCTGCCGACAACTTTTAATATATGAATTTTGAATTAAACGAAGAACAGCAGCAGATAAAAATGAGCATCCGCGAGTTTGCGGAAAGTGAGATCAAACCGCACGTGATGGAATGGGACGAAACGCAGCATTTCCCGATTGAGCTGCGCCCGAAACTCGCCGAACTCGGTTTGATGGGCGTGATTTTCCCCGAAGAATACGGCGGCGCGGGAATGGGTTATATTGAATACGCGACGATTATCGAAGAGATCGCCCGCGTTGACGGTTCGGTCGGTTTGAGCGTGGCGGCGCACAATTCGCTTTGCTCGAACCATATTTATATGTTCGGAACCGAAGCGCAGAAACAGAAATATCTCGTACCTTTGGCGCAGGGCGAGACGTTCGGCGCGTGGGGTTTGACCGAATCGAACGCCGGTTCGGACGCTTCCGGGACGCGGACGAACGCCGTCCGAAACAACGGCGGCTGGACGGTCAACGGCTCGAAAAACTTTATCACGCACGCCATTTCCGGCAGCACTTTGGTCGCCGTCGCCGTCACCGATAAAGAAAAGGGCAACAAAGGAATTTCAGCGTTTATTTTCGACAAATCAATGGAAGGCTTTCGTCCCGACAAAAAGGAAAACAAGTTAGGAATGCGGGCTTCGGAAACGGCTTCGGTCGTGTTTGAAGACTGTTATGTGCCGGACGAAAACCGTCTCGGCGAATTGGGCGAAGGTTTTACGCAGGCGATGAAAATTCTCGACGGCGGGCGCATTTCAATCGCCGCGCTGTCGGTCGGCATCGCGCAGGGCGCGTTTGAGGCGGCGGTTAAATATGCCAAAGAACGCCACCAATTCGGTCAGCCGATTGCGGAATTTCAGGCGATTCAATTTAAATTGGCTGATATGGCGACGCAGATCGAAGCCGCGCGATTGTTGACGATGCAAGCCGCGTATTTGAAAGACAACAATAAAAAAGTGACGAAAGAGTCGGCGATGGCAAAACTTTTCGCGTCCGAAGTCGCCGTCAAAGTCGCCGAAGAATCAATCCAGATTCACGGCGGTTACGGCTACACAAAAGATTATCCGGCGGAAAAATACTGGCGCGACGCGAAACTCTGCACCATCGGCGAAGGCACTTCGGAGATTCAAAGAATGGTGATTGCCAAACAACTGCTCAAAGCATAAAACTTAAAACTATTACAAACGAAAAGGGCGGCGAGTATCACATTGCTCGTCGCTTTTACTTTTGCCGGTAAAATGACAAAATCGTCAAACTATATTTTATGAATGAAAGCAAAAAAACAGCTAAAATCATATTGCCGACGAGTTTGAAATTTACTTACGGGGAAGTTTGTGATTTTGACCGTTTTCTCGGTTTGTTTGATTGGTCTTTGAAGAATTCATTAGTGGAAATAGATTTTCGCTACTGTCGTCGCGCTAATTATCAAGCACTTTCCCTCGTTGTTTTATACATTTGGTTTTTGAAGAAAAACGGCTGCGAAATCGCGTTCTTGTATGGAGATAAAACCGGTCAGAGCGCGACGACGATGTGGTATAAGATGAACGCCGAAAGGCTTTTTGATGTTCTAAACGATACTGGTGAAAATTTTGGAAACAGCATTGACGAGCCTTTAATTCCTATCAGAAACTCCGCCGACTTTAGAAGAGGATTGGAAATTGCCGAAAATTACACGAAAGAGTTCGATATTGAGTATGAAAAAACACTTCGGTATGTAGTTTCGGAATTGCTTTATAATACGCTCGAACACGGCAGCAATTCGTTTGCTGTTCCATCGCTCCTTAATTTCAAATGGTATCGAGATAAAGGAGAATTATCTTTTGTCATCGCTGATTTAGGTATTGGAATCAAAAGACATTTAAGTCAATCTTATCCTGAATTAGAAAGTAATGTCGCTGCCATTAAGTTAGCCTTAAAGCCGCAGGTTTCAGGGACGTTCGGAAATGGTAATAATCCCTACGGCGTGAAGAATAATGCCGGTGTCGGGCTTTATATTTCAAGCAACATTATAAGAAAACTGCACGCCGATATGTATATTATTTCGGGAGATGGAATGGTTCACGTTTCACCGACTGAAGTTACGCAAAAAACTTTGCACAACTTTTGGAACGGCAGTTTTGTTTATGTAACACTAAAATTCGGAAAGATAAAAAATCTCAATCTGCAAAAAATGATGTCGGAATTTAGAGAATCGGCAATCGCGGAGATTTCAAAAGCCGATTCAAAAGAGCAACAACAATCTTTTTATTTAAGTATAAAAAATTATTTCGGGCGTTATGCCGAAGATAAATCTCTGGCAATAAGAATCAGAGACGAGAAACTTCTTTTCGCCATTAGCGAAGGCAAAACTCTGACTATTGATTTTGAAGATATTATTTCGGCTCCGCATAGTTTATTAAACGCGCTCTTAGCAACTCCGATTCAAAGACTCAGTATGGCAGCTTATAAGAAAATAAAAGTCATCAACGCCTCGCCGGAAATACGCGAAACTATAGATTTTATTTTGGACGAAAACACAAGTTCGACCTCAAACTAAAATACTGGCGCGATGCCAAACTCTGCACCATCGGCGAAGGCATTTCGGAGATTCAGCGAATGGTGATTGCCAAGCAATTGTTGAAAGCATAATCATAAAGTCAAGTTCGTATAAAAAAAGAAGATTGGAATTTGTTCAATCTTCTTTTTTTATTTTACGCTTCATAACAAAACCTCCGCATTTGAATTTATCGAGAGGCTTCGGCGGCGCATTCGCACAAACCACAAAATGCCCGTGCCGGCTGATGTCAAACCGGAGATTATCGTCAGTGTCTGCGGCGATATTTGATAGAGTGACAAACTTGCCAGATAACTTGAAAGACTGAATATCGTGATTTCCGCGCCGCGCTCCAGCGTGGAAATCCGCCCGCGAATATAATCGGGCAGCGAATGTTGAAAAAGCGTTTCCTGCACGGCGTATTCAACCCCGACAATCACGCGGGAAACGAAAGCGAAGACGGCGAAAAGCCAAAGGCTCGGCATAAATCCCGCAATCGCAAACAAAATTCCGTGAACAATCAGCGTCCAGCCGATAAACGGTTTGTTCAAATCTTTCGCGTCCAGATAAGTCGAAACGCGGTGCGCGATAATCATTCCGACGAACAGACCGAACCCGCTCGCCGTCCAGAGCATCGCTACGGCAATGTCGGCGTTCCACGCTTCTCTTTCGGCGAAAACAACGCCGCCCATCCGCTCGAAAACGATGTTTATCGCGCCGCCGCCCAACGCCCAAACTCCGTTCATCAAAATAATTGTCAGCGCAAAATGATTACCGATAGTGTAGCGAAAACCTTCTTTTAACTCGGTGACGAAAGATTCTCTTGGCGATTTGTCAGCCGTCGTATTTTCGCGCACGGCTTCATCGGGAATCAGCCAGACACAATAAGCCGAAATCAGAAACGATGCGGCGTTGATGACGAACGCCGCTTGATAACCGAAAGCCGCCGAAGCCCAGCCGCCGAGTGCCGAACCGATTGCCATCAGCAAAAATCTGGTCGAGAACATCAACGCCGTTCCCGCTAAAATTCCTTCCTTGCCGGTCAAATTCGGCGTTGCCGCATTTTTCGCGCCTTCAAAAAACGCGCCGAACGTCGAAAGCAGAATCGTTCCCAAATAAGCAATCCAGAGCGTTTCCGTGCCGGTGACGAATAAAAATAAAAGCGCGATGCCGACGCGCGACAAATCGCTGGCGAGCATTACGGTCCGGCGCGAAAAGCGGTCAACAAAAGTTCCGGCAATCGGCGAAAAAAGCGCGAACGGCAGCAGACGACAGACAAATAGAACGCCCGCCGCTTCCGGCGAAGCGTTGGAGACGAGCCGCACCAAACCTAAAACAGCGATGAAATTAAACCAGTTGCCAAGTTCGGAGACGAATTGCCCGATCAGCAGATTTCTGAAATTGCGGCTGCCTTTTAATAATTGTCCGTAAGTCAAATTCATAAAAATCAGATTGGAAACGTCAGCATTTTGTCGGCATTGAGCGCGAAAGCGCGAAAAATTTGACAACAAATTTCACGTCAATGCGGACGCACTGCGGGCAAGATGCCGAGGTTCTCAAATAAAAAAGCCGTCAGGTTAAAAACCCGGCGGCTTTAAACCAAACAAAATTAATTTATCAATCACCTGTGAAATTTGGGTGACGTTTTTCAAAAAATGCCTGCACACCTTCTTTGAAATCATTTGATTTGCCCGACTGAATCTGGCATTTATGTTCCAAATCAAGTTGCTGCGACAAATCGTTTGAAAACGAAGCGTTGAGCATTTCTTTAATGCGCCCGACCGAACCGGTCGGCGCGAGCGCGAGTTTTTTCGCCATCAGCATCGCTTCGCCGATCAGATTTTCCGCTGCGACGACGCGGTTAATCATCCCGATTTGGAACGCTCTCTCCGCCGATAAAGTCTCGCCCGTCATAAAAAGTTCCGCCGCGAGT
>JAJAZE010000307.1 GCA_026785925.1 Pyrinomonadaceae bacterium | reverse complement strand
TTAATCGCTCGCTGAAGGCGAGCAACAATCGGATGGCGACAATTGTTCGACACTTTCAGCGTCGGGCGCATTTGTTTCCGACAAACCTAGCGATTCTCGCTAGGCTGTAATGTTAGTCATCTTCGATCATTAGTGTCCAGTTATAAGTTGAATAGATTCAACTATTTAGAAAGTTCATTCTCCGAGTTCTGTAATACCGACTCGGTAAGTAGTTGATTTAATTGGGTTTTGTCAAAAATTGAAACTGAAATTATTTGTAGAATTTCGTAGAGATTTCGCTCTATTTTCAGTTCTTTCTTGGCAATCGCCACCATTAAATATGTGCAAATGGCGATCCAAATCTGTGTTTTGACCGCATTTTCCGTTTCGCCCCAAAACCTTTTGATTTTCAAATGTTGCTTGATCCATTTGAAAAACAGTTCGATTTTCCAACGATGTTTGTATAAAAGGGCGACTTCCCAAGCCGTTATTTCAAAATTGTTGGTCAGGAAAACATACGTTTTTCCTTGTTCTTTGTCATAGTATTTTACCCGTCGCAACTTTTCGGGATACGCTTTACTTGAATAATACGTTGTTAATTTGATGGTTTGGTCGCATCTTAAACCTAGTTCTTTTTCAACCTTTTTCGAGTAAATCCGCTTAAACGCGAGATTAGTTTTAGCGCGAGTTACGAAGAATGCAGATGCCGAATTCATCTTAAAAAGTCGGGCAAAATCAAGATAGCCTTTGTCCATCAGATAGAATGCCAGCGGCTCAAAAACGAGTTCGTCCAAAATATTAACATCGTGCATTTTACCGTCGGTAATAGAGATGAAAGTCGGCAGATTGCCGCGCAAATCCAATAAAGTATGGAGTTTCACGGCGGCTTTGGCTTTCCTGAAATGCGCCCACCAAAAGACGTTCAGACACAAATCAATGGTGGTTGCGTCTAAAGCGTAGACGGTGTTTGAAATTTCTAAACCAAACTCGTCATCCAAATAAAGCGGTCGTGCTTTGGCGAGCAAAACTTGGGCAAAATCGGCATAAATCTGCCAGTTTCGCGTTTCATTAGCTAGGGCTAAAGTCGAAAGATTAACTTTGAAATTGATGCCGAGATGATAAAATTTCTTGTGATGAGCCGCCAGACAATTGACCGTATCACGAAGAGATTCCCGATTCGTCAGTTGTCCGAAAGACATCGCCAGAAATTGTATCCAACAAGTAAAGCCTTTGACTCGTGAATTGCCTCGATAACGAGCGACCGATTTATCAAATCCGTATTTGGGTAAAATATCAAAGAGCTGTGCAAAAACGTATTTACCTTGATTCATTCAAAAGAGCTTAAGTTTCTTTTGAAGACAAATTGAAATCGAGAAATCGAAAAAACGCTGTAACTAACAACAGTCCAATAACTTATAGCTGTAAAAACATTTTTAACTGGACACTAATGTTGCTAAGTAAAAGAAGAAAAATACAACCCACCAGGTTTTATGCAGAAACACGCACGAAGTAAGTGTGTCGAACTTTGCGCCCTTACTCCGTGCGGGCTTCTGCAAAACGAAAAGCCGCGAATTAAAGTTTTTTCAGATTCATCTCGAAAAACTGAAACCAGGTTTTGCCGTCATCACGCGACATTTTGCCGATTTCGTGCCAAACGCCATCTTTGATAATGATTGTATAAAGAATTTTGCTGCCCGGAAAATTCAATCCCCATTGATAACCGCTTTCGGTCGCGCTCAATGTAAAATCGCCGCCGCTGCCGTTCGCCAGATAAGTCTTAAAGTCGTAGATGCTCGTTTTCGGATTGTAGGACAAAACCGCGAGCGTCTCGTGAATAACTTTTTCCGGCTCTTTTTTCGCCGTGAATCTGCCTTCGATGAGCGTTGCCAGACCGTCGAGTTTGCGTTGCACGTTTTCCGTGCCGGTAAATTCCTCGCGGCTCGCGCCCTGCTGAATCCAGCCTTCGCCCGACCATTTACCCAGCATCTTAGCGAGCTTTTGCATCTCGCCGCGCTTCACTTCAGGCTGAAAATTGCCCGCCGTGTTTTCCTTTTTCTCCTGCGCCGCCGCCGCCGTCAAACCGAGCGCGATCAAACATAATGTGATTAAAGTTTTTTTCATAATTTATAAAGTTTCTCCTGATTGGTGTTTGATTTTGGCAGTTCCCGGCGGGCGCGTCTTGTATATTTCCGACTTTTTTATTCGATGAGTTTGCCGTGTGTGATGCGTTCGACGTTTTCGGCGAATTTGAGCGGCGAATTGCCTGAGAGATTTGAAAATTCGCGGTTGAGATGCGACTGATCGCTAAAACCTTTTTCGGCGGCGCGATTTGCCCAATTCTGCGCGGAGTTTTTGACCAAATCAACCGCCGTCGCGCGAAAACGACAAATGCGGGCAAACTGCTTCGGTGTCAAACCCGACGCTTTGCGGTAATTGCGCTCAAACTGCCGTTCGCTCAAACCGATTTCCCTGGCGGTTTCGGCAATCTTCGCCAAACCTTCGGCGGCGATAAAAATGCGCGTCGCTTTCGCCAGCCGCCCGTCAATTTCTTCGCGCCGAACGCCGAAATTCTTCGCGTAATTTTCATAAACGGCAACCACTTCCGCCAAACTTTCGCAACTCTTGAGCTGCTCCGGCAATTTCGGTGAATAACGCTTTCCGCAGTTACTCTCTCGAAACGGTTCGGTGATTAGCTTCGCCGGATTCGAGCCGAAAAACGCCGCGCCCGCTTCGGGCAAAATCCGCATTCCATACATCGCGTCGCCCATTCGCACCGGAACATAAATTGATTTCGGATTGATCGCCGACACAATTACTTCACTAATCGAGAGCAATTTATTACGAAGAAAAAGAATCGTCACGCAGCCTTCGGGAAAAACCTCGTGCATAATCGGCGCGGACATTTTGCCGTTCACCGTAAACTCCCAGTAAGACAAAACAAAGTGCGCGGTTTCGGCGGACGGCGATTCTTCACGGTAAAACATCAGCGGACTTACCATACTATTTAAATCAAGGTATTCGGCAAAACAAACGCGCCGATGTGCGGCTGATTAGTGTTCAGACAAGTTTGCAAAGCTAAAATCAGCGCGTTTCGTAAATCCTCCGGCGTGACAATCGCGTCGAGCAAACCGCGAGCGGCGGCGTGTTTCGCGTCGAGTTCGCGGTCGTAAGTTTCGCGCACTTTGTCCATCTCGGCGGCGGTTGCCGCGTCAACTTCCCTGCCTTCTTTTTTGAGCTTTTCAATCTGCGTTCCGAAAATCGCCTGCGCCGCGCTGTCGCCTTCCATCACGCCCATTCTGCCGGTCGGCAAACTGAAAATAAAATCCGGGTCAAAACCCTGTCCCGCCATCGCGTAATAACCCGCGCCGGAAGCGTGATTGACGGTCAACACCAGTTTCGGAACCGTCGCCGTCGCCATCGCTTCGACAAAATGCGCTCCGGCGCGGATAATTCCCGAATGCTCGGCTTCCGCACCGACCATAAAACCGGAAACGTCCTGCACGAAAAGTAGCGGCGTTGAATGACGGTTGCAGTTTTCGATAAAATAAGCCGTCTTTTCCGCCGATTCCGTATAAACGATGCCGCCGAATTTCGGCGGTTTGCCCGGTTTGCCGCGCTGCATTCCGCGCGAATTGGCAATCACGCCGACCAGCATTCCACCGATTCGCGCCGTGCCGCAAATCATCTCTTTAGCGTAGTCAGCTTGGAATTCGTCAATCGCGCCGTCGTCTAAAAAGCAGTCCAAAACCTCGTGCATATCGTAAGGCGCACGGTGATCTTCGGGCAGAATTTCGTAAAGTTTTTCCGATTTGTTTTTCGGGTTTTTCGCTTCGATAATCGAAACTTTTGTTTCTTCTTTACGCGGCAATTCAGAAACAAGCTGCCGGATTTTTTCGATACATTCCCGCTCGTCTTTCGTGCGGTAATGCGCCACACCGGAAATCGAATTATGCGTCATCGCGCCGCCTAAAGATTCGTTATCAATCGTCTGCCCGGTCGCTCCTTTGACGAGATTTGCGCCGCCGAGTCCCATAAACGAAGTTCCTTCAACCATCAAAATCACATCCGAAAGCGCGGGCAAATAAGCTCCGCCCGCGACGCACATTCCCATTACGGCGGCAATCTGCGGAACTTTCAAATACCGACGCATAATCGAGTTGTAATAAAAAATTCGCGCCGCGCCGTATTGTCCGGGAAACACGCCGCCCTGATACGGCAGATTCACGCCCGCCGAATCAACCAGATAAATGATCGGCACACGGTTTCGCATCGCAATTTCCTGCGCCCGCAAAATTTTCTTAATTGTTTCAGGGAACCACGCGCCCGCCTTGATCGTCGCGTCGTTGGCGATGACGACGCATTCGCGCCCGTTAATTTTGCCGATGCTGGTGACGACGGCGGCAGCCGGAGCCTGACCTTTGTATTCGTCGTAGGCGATAAGCAAGCCGATTTCCTGTTGATATTCGTCTTGGTCGAATAATAAATCAACGCGCTCGCGGGCAGTCAGTTTTCCCTGCCGGTGAATCTTTTCGATTTTCTCCGCGCCGCCGCCCAAGCGTAATTTTCGTTCGAGGCGCAGATATTCATCGGTTAATTCCAGAAGGCGGGCTTTCTTTTGATTTTTCATTCGGACTTTTCGGATTTTATGGTTAAATTTCGAGTTTTGAACTTATGCTTTGACCTAAATAAAATATCACAAGATTTTTTGCCGCGCCAAAAGACTGTTAAAATCATTTAGTTCGCCTGTAACCAAAAGCATTTTGTCGGCTCGCTAAACTCTGCAAAAGATGTCAAAAATCAATCACATTCTGCGCCGCATCATCAACTTTTTCGGCAGTGTCCGCGTCGCGCTCGGCTCGCTGCTGTTCGCCGGGCTGTTGTCGGCAATCGCCGTGCTGTTTTTTTTCGGCTGGTTAGCCGATGAAATGCTCGAAGGCGACACGCGCCGTTTCGACGAAGCCGTCAGAAACTTCGTTCACGGCTTCGCATTTCCCGCCCTGACTTCGTTGATGCAGTTGGCGAGCTTTCTCGGCTCGACTTTGTTTCTGGTAATTTTCGGTGTGATTATCGTCATCGCTCTCTACCTGCGAAACCACCGGCGCGGCGCGATTCTTTTCACGACCACGACCATCGGCTCAAGCCTCTTGGTATTCGTTCTCAAACACGTCTTCAAGCGCGTCCGCCCCGAACCTTTTTTCGACACGATTCTGCCGTCATCGGACAGTTTTCCAAGCGGTCATTCGCTCGGCGCGTTCTGTTTCTACGGAGCATTGGCGGCAATTTTGTCCGCCCGCACCAATAAACTCAGCCTGAAAATCATCATCTGGATTTCAGCGGCGGCAATGATTCTGTTCGTCGGAATCTCGCGCATCTACCTCGGCGTTCACTATCCAAGCGATGTCGTCGCGGGCTATGCGGTCGGGTTAATTTGGGTGATAACGATTGCGGTCGGCGATAAATTGATTCACGCGAAAGATTAACATCTAATTACTCCAGAATAAATCTGTATGAGTAGTATTTTTTGTTCTTGTTTTTCCCCAATTTGACGTCTTCTCTGTAATCTTCCAATTCTGCCTTTCTCGCTTCGGGTCTGGCGAATTTATTCAAGCCGTATAATTTGATAGTTTCATCGGCTCTTTTTTGTTCTTCGGGCGAACGTGCCGGATTTGGTTTTAACAAAATCTCCTCGACGGTTTCAATGAAAATAAAATAATAATTGAAAGAGTAGTTGAACTGGTCAGGCTTTAACGGTTTGCAAGTTGGATCGAACCGCTTGCCTTTCTTCTGACAGTTTGAACAAGCGTAAAAAAGATTTGCCCAAACGTATGCCAGCAATGGAAATGTTTTTTTCGGTCGGAAATGTTCAATAGTCGCGCCTGATGCTTTCAGCGGTCGAATATCGCAGAAAGAACAATGGTTATCAGCCATATCGAATAAAGCCTTTTCGATTTCGTCGTAACGATTATGCCAGTGAAAAGAATATCCGAGATTTACAGCTAGATTTCCTTTATATTCTCTTCCCCATTTTTTGGAATGTTCTTTCAAACTTTGCGGAGAATTCGTTCTTTCACTCTTCATCATATCGTGAACGGTTTATTTTTGATTTCGCTTAATTGTTGCAG
>JAJAZE010000306.1 GCA_026785925.1 Pyrinomonadaceae bacterium | reverse complement strand
CCGAAATTAAACAAAATCTGCTTGAAAAATCTGAATTTCCGAACGAAGTTTCAAAACAGGATTTGTGGCAAAAATTGTTTGAAGAAGGTTTGATTACGCACGTTCCGAGCGACGTTTCGGATGAAGACGACGATTTTGAACCGATTGAGATTAAGGGCAAACCGCTTTCGGAAACGATTCTTGAGGACAGAAATTGATGGCTGGTTATTTTTGCGACAGCAGCGCGATTGCCAAGCGTTATATCAGCGAAACAGGCACGAGTTGGATTATTGGATTGATGCGCCTCGCGGCAAAAAACGAAATTGCCGTCGCGCAGATTACGGGCGTTGAAGTCGTTTCGGCAATTTCTCGTCGCCATCGCGGAAATTTTTTGACCACCGCGCAAGCCGACAAAGCGATTCACCGTTTTTTGCGTGATTTTAACAATAGTTTCGGCGTGATTAAAATTAACGACTCGATTATCAGAAACGCTATCTATTTAGCGCAAACGCACGTTTTACGCGGTTACGATGCGGTTCAATTGGCATCGGCGATTGCACTCAACACTAAACTTTCAAAACTCGGATTACCTGCATTTATTTTTGTTTCCGCCGATAATAATTTGAATTCAGCCGCCAACGCTGAAGGTCTGGCAGTTGATAATCCGAACAATCATTGAAATTTTTATGAATTACCAACCAAACGAACGCGGTTACTGGGGCGAATTCGGCGGGCGGTTTGTTCCCGAAACGCTGATGTCGCCGCTTGAAGAATTAACGAGCGCGTATTTTGCCGTGCGCGATGACGCGGAATTTCAAACGGAGTTTTTGCAGCTTTTACGGGATTTCTCCGGTCGTCCGACTCCGCTTTTTTACGCGAAAAGGTGGTCGGAGTCGCTCGGCGGAGCGCGGATTTATTTGAAGCGCGAAGATTTGGGGCATACCGGTTCGCACAAAATCAACAATGCGGTCGGGCAGATTTTGCTGGCGCGGCGAATGGGAAAAAAGCGGATTATTGCCGAAACCGGTGCGGGACAGCACGGCGTGGCGACGGCGACGGTTTGCGCTCTTTTCGGGCTGGAATGCGTCGTTTATATGGGAACCGAAGATATGCGGCGGCAGGAGTTGAATGTTTTTCGGATGCGGCTGATGGGCGCGGAAGTGCGCGGCGTTGACTCCGGTTCGCGGACTTTGAAAGATGCGATTAACGAAGCGTTGCGCGATTGGGTGACGAATGTGGATTCGACTTATTATCTGCTCGGTTCGGCGTTGGGTCCGCATCCGTATCCGTTGATGGTGCGCGATTTCCAATCAGTGATCGGCAAAGAATCGCGTGAACAGTTTTTGGAGAAAAACGGCGAATTGCCAACCGCTTTGGTTGCCTGCGTCGGCGGCGGCTCAAACTCAATCGGACTTTTTCATCCTTTTTTGAATGACGAATCCGTTAGAATGATCGGCGTGGAAGCGGGCGGCAAAGGCAACAATCTGGGCGAACACGCGGCGCGGTTTAATAAAGCGGGCGGCGGGAAAATCGGTGTGCTTCAGGGAACCAAAAGTTATCTTCTGCAAAATGACGATGGGCAAATCGCCCTGACGCATTCGATTTCGGCAGGTTTGGATTACGCTTCGGTTGGACCGGAACACGCTTTTTTGCAAAGCATCGGGCGCGTCGAATACGCGATGGCGATGGACGACGAAGCGTTGAAAGCGTTTCAAATTTTATCGCAAACCGAAGGGATTATTCCCGCGCTGGAAAGTTCGCACGCGATTGCCCATTTGTTAAAACTCGCGCCGGAGATGTCGCCGTCACAAACGATTATCTGCAATCTTTCGGGGCGCGGCGACAAAGATGTCAATCAAGTTCAAGAAATGTTAAATAATGAATCGCAAATTAACAAAACAGGAAAAACAATGGCTGATTCGGGGATTAAAATGGCTTGAAACGGGTGAACATAATCTCGGCGGCGGAAAATGGACAATTGGCGACACCGGAGTAACCAAACCGCTCGATCCGCCAAAAGATGCCGCGCCTTATTTAGAGCAAGTTGACGAACTTCGAGTTGTTCACAAGTGTAAATGCGATAATGTGGATTGTCATACAATCAAATTTCAACACTTTGAAAAAGGCAAATGCGGCGTGATTATTTCAAATTCTATCGAAGACGGCAGAATGTTGATTATTGACGTTCACAGAGAGACGAATCTTTTAGCAGGACTTGAGATAATTTAGATGAACAGGATTACAAAAAAATTTACTGAGTTGAAAAGTCAAAGTCGCAGCGGCTTCATTCCGTTCATCGTCGCGGGCGATCCGAACCTTGAAACGACGAAAGAATTAGTCTTGCTTTTAGCCGAAAGTGGCGCGAGCGTCATCGAACTCGGTGTTCCGTTTTCCGATCCGGTGGCGGACGGCGTAACGATTCAGGCGGCGGCGGAACGCGCTTTGCTGAATCCGATTTCGGTGAAAGATATTTTGCGAATGGTCGCGGAAGTTCGCGCCGAAGAATGCGAAACGCCGATTATTGTATTCAGTTATTTTAATCCGATTTTGCAGTTCGGTTTGGAGAGATTCGCTGTCGAAGCCGTTAAATCCGGCGTTGACGGAATTCTCGTGACAGATTTAGTCCCGGAAGAAGCGGAGGAATTTCGCACGATTTTAACGGCGAAAAGTATGTCTTTGATAATGCTCGCCGCGCCGACTTCGAGCGATGAACGATTGAAGAAAATCTGCGAAAAGGCGAGCGGCTTTGTTTACGCCGTTTCGCGGGCAGGCGTGACCGGCGCGAGAAATGAAACGAGCGGCGACGCGAAAACGCTGGTCGAGCGATTGCGAAAGTTTACCGATTTGCCGATTGCCGTCGGTTTCGGAATCTCGACGGCGGCGCAGATTACGGAGACCTGCAAATACGCGGACGGGGCGGTGGTCGGTTCGGCAATCGTCGCGGAAATCGGGCGTTTGGGCGATTCGGCGCATTTGGTAAAAGGCGTTCGAGAGTTTGTTAGAAAATTATTGCCGGAAGAGTTTTCGGCTGACGATTTGCATTAAGAACATTCGTTGAAAATCGCGCCGCAAATCCGGCGTTGATTCAAAGAATGTTTTGTTAAACTGCCGATTCGATTGGCGATTTGCAAATAATGACTAAAAAAATAAAGTTGAAAATTTATGTTGATTGTAATGAAACCAGACGCGACTCCGACGGACATCGAGCGCGTTTTAGAAACGATTGAAAAACTCGGCTACAAGCCGCACACTTTGCCGGGCGCGAACCGCACGGCGATTGG
>JAJAZE010000305.1 GCA_026785925.1 Pyrinomonadaceae bacterium | reverse complement strand
TTTGCAGTTCCAGACGCTTATTTTCGATTTCGGTTTCGTCCGCATCTTTGGCGACATAAATCGGTTCGGCGATAAAAAGCCGCGCCCGCGTGAACGGTTTCGGAATTTGCAGCGCGTCCCAACTGTTGATTGTCCAATATTTTTCGGTTTCGACGACAAAAGGCATCAGCGGATTGCCGGTTTTTTTCGCCAGAACAATCGCGCCGGTTTTGGCGATGCAGCGCGGACCTTTCGGACCGTCAACCGTGATTCCGGTCGGCGAGCCTTTTTTCATCAGGCGAATCATCTCAATCAGTGCGCCGACACCGCCGCGCGTCGAAGAACCGCGCACCGCGCCGTAGCCTAATCTTTGAATAAACCGGGCGATATATTCGCCGTCAAAGCTCTGCGACGTGATGACGACGATGCCGCGACCGCGAAAGAAATAAGTTCCGGCGAATATTCGGTTATGCCAAAAACAGTAAATCGGAATTTTTCCGGCGCGTTCTATAGCCTGAAAGTTTTCCCAGTCGTCCGTCTCGTAGCGAATCGTTTTGCCGATAAATTTTATCAGCAGATAAAACGCCCGGTCAGCCAGGTGAATAACGACTCTCTGCCTGAGCGAATACGCTGACAAATCGGCGCGGTCGAACGAATTTTCTTTTTTTTGCAGCATCTAATAGAAAATATCGAAGCCTTTGGTTTATAGTATGCAACAAAGGAATTTATTTTATCGTAATTTGCGTTTGAAGGCTTTTGTCAAAGCCGGTAAAAATTGAAAATGAAGATGCCGAAGATGCTCAAAAAAATTTTGATTGTTGACGACCACGACGATTTAAGCACGGTTTTGACTCGTGAATTTACCAGAGACGGTTATCTACTGAAAATCGTTGAAAGCCGCGACGAAGCGGTCGAAATTACCGAGAAAAGAACCTTCGATTGCATTATCACCGATTTAGACGGCGAACATCTAACCGCCGAATCGAATGAATCGGACGACCTAACTTGTCTGCCCGAAGCCGTCGCCGATGCCCGGAGTAACATCAAAGCCTTCAAAATTTGCGTTTCCAATTATAAAAACAACCAATTCACCGAAGATGAATTGAAAAACCTCGTCGAAACAACACTCAATCACAAAGCGAAATTCGTTGACCAAAAAGAAATCGTTCAAAATCTGCACGAAAAAATCGAGTTTGAAATTCCAAGTATTCTTTCGCTGATGCACGGAATTTTAGATTATCTGATGAAGCGGATCGAAAAAATGGGCGTGATTAGTTCAGAAAATTCAAATCTTTTCGTCGCGCTTGACGAAGCGTTTGTCAACGCCGTCAAACACGGCAACAAATACGACGCGACGAAACTCGTCCGCATCACGGCGGAGGTTTCGACTAAAGAAGTGCGCTTTACCATCGAAGATGAAGGCGAAGGCTTCAACATCGCTGAAATCCCCGACCCGACCGATCCGGCAAATCTCTTTAAAGCATCCGGGCGCGGCGTTTTAATCATTCACAATGTGATGGACGAAGTGCGCTATAACGAACGCGGCAACCGGCTGGAAATGGTTAAAAAGTCCCGAATTACTGACCCGGAATCTAATTTCAGCTAACCCAACTATTGACAACTATTGACAATTTGCTATCATTTGGTCAAGAGGAAATTTACATTTATATGGCAATTGCAACCTTAAATATCTCGCTTCCCGACACGATGAAAGCCGAGGTTGAAAACGTCGTCGCCACCGAAGGTTACGGAAATACGAGTGAATTTTTCCGCGATTTGGTGCGTGATTATTTGAAAGAACGCCAAGCGCGAAAACTCGAAGCTCTAATTCTCGAAGGCATCGGCAGCGGCGAATCAACTGCTTTAACCAAAGGGGATTTTGAAAAAATTAAAGAGCGCGGAATCAAACGTCTTCGGCAGCGAACCCAAAAATGAGCCGTGAGATAACAAAAAAGCCGCAGGCGGAACGCGACATCGAAGAATGTTTTGTCTACATCGGCGAAGATAATCTCGACATTGCCGTTCATTTTTTAGTTGCGGTTGAAGACGGCATCGAGCAAATCAGTAGAAATCCGTTTATCGGAAGCATCCGAAATTTCACTAATTCTCAAATAAAAAATCTGCGGATGTGGAGCGTCAGGGATTTTACCGATTATCAGATATTCTACAAAGTCGAAGAGGAAACGATAGAAATTATTCGAGTTCTTCACGGAGCCAGAGATTTGCCTAACATCTTTAACTAAAATCAATCTTGAAATCACCGAATGAAAATTACTATCGGACAAATCAACACGACTAACGGCGATATTGAAGGCAATGTCGCCAAAATTTTAGCGGCAATCGAAAAAGCCAAACAGGACGGCTCGGAGATGATTGTTTTTCCTGAAGTCGCCACGCACGGTTACACTTCTTTTGATTGGTTTCTCGATAAAGACATTATCGAACACATCGAGGAACCGCTGTTGAAAATTATTCCGGCGACTGAAAATATCACGGCGATTGTCGGCACTGTCAGGCGAACGGGCGAGGCGACGGGCAAGCGTCTGTTTAATTCGGCGGCAGTTATTCACAACGGAAAACTGCTCGGATACGCCGACAAAACTCTGCTTCCCGAATACGATGTTTTCGACGATCCGCGTTATTTCGAGCCGTCGGATGTGCGGCGAATGTTCGAGATTGACGGGCGCAAAATCGGTGTTGTCGTCTGTGAAGATTTCTGGAACGACAAAACTTTTTGGAAGGAAAGATTATACGACGCTGACCCGGCGGACGAACTGATTATGCGCGGCGCGGATTTAATCGTCTCGCTGAACGCTTCGCCGTATAACAAAGGCAAAATTAAACTGCGCTGCGAGATGGTCGCGCACCGCGCACGAGTGCAGAAAAAACCGGTCGTGTTCGTCAATTTAATCGGCGGCAACGACGGAATTATCTTCGACGGCGCGAGCTTAATCGCGGACGAAGAAGGCGATATTATTTTGCAGGCAGCAGCGTTTGAGGAATTTGTCGAAACGGTCGAACTCGACGTTCGTCAGCCGGACGCGCGCGGCATTACGGGCAGCGAATGCGAAACGATTCGGCAGGCTTTGGTTTTAGGAATCAAGGATTACGCCCGAAAAAATGATTTTTCAAAAGCCGTTCTGGGTTTGTCTGGCGGCATTGATTCGGCACTCGTCGCAACTTTGGCGTGTGAAGCGTTGGGCGCGGAAAATGTTTTGTCGGTGATGATGCCGTCGCCGTTTTCGTCGGAAGGCAGTATCAAGCATTCGGAAAAGCTCGCCGAGGTTTTAAAAATGCCGACGCGCACCGAGCCGATTTCCGGCGCGTTTGAAGTTTTGCTGAATCAAATGAATCTGCATAAACCCCTGCACGGCGGAGAAAATCTGGCGGCGGAAAATATGCAGTCGCGGCTGCGCGGCGTGATTCTGATGACGATTTCCAATGCTGAAGGGAGATTGGTTTTGGCGACGGGAAACAAATCGGAATTAGCCGTCGGTTACTGCACGCTTTACGGCGACACTAACGGCGGCTTGGCGGTTCTCGGCGATGTTTTGAAGACGGAAGTTTATCAAATTGCGCGGCACATCAACCAAAGCGCGGGACGTGAAATTATTCCGTTTGAAATTATCGAAAAAGCACCGTCCGCCGAACTCGCGCCGAACCAATTTGACCAGGATTCTCTGCCGCCGTACGATTTGATGGACAAAGTTTTGAAACGCTATTTTGAAGATAAGTTTTCGCCCGAAGAAATTATCGCCGAAGGCAGCGATGCGAAGTTGGTTTATTCGCTGCTGAACAAGGTCGAGTTTCCGGCGAACGAATTCAAACGCCGCCAACTGCCGCCAACGCTGATAATTTCCAAAAACGCCATCGGCATCGGTCGCCGCCGTCCGGTGACGCACAAATATCGAAGAAATCGCGGCGATTAGAAAATTCATCTGCAAGAAAAATTTACGCGCTCCGTTCTGTGGAACAAATCGAAAGATTTGGAGTCTAAACCACAACGGAGCATTTTTTATGAGCAAATTTACAAACCCTTTAAGCAGCATTAAAATCGCCAGTCCGTGTTCGCAGGATTGGAACGAGATGAT
>JAJAZE010000304.1 GCA_026785925.1 Pyrinomonadaceae bacterium | reverse complement strand
GATAATCGCCGAGCGAGAGCGTTTCGCAGCGCGTCTCGAATTTTTCAGACTGCTGCTGCGCGTCCGCGCCGAAGAAGCCGAACAGCAGAGCGAACGCGGCGAACGCGGCGAAGACACATTTTCTCAGAATCGAAAGTT
Organism: Pyrinomonadaceae bacterium; assembly: GCA_026785925.1. Lineage (GTDB taxonomy): Bacteria > Acidobacteriota > Blastocatellia > Pyrinomonadales > Pyrinomonadaceae. Next base: position 1,392 of record JAJAZE010000304.1, on the reverse strand, counting down.
TATTTTCCATTTCCTTTTCGCCCCTATCGTTTGAATTTGCCGCTTTGTTTGTCCCACTCAAGATAAATCGGTCGCGCCGACTCGATAAGTTTTTGCAGCTCGTCGCCAGCCGCCTCCGGCGCGTCGTCTTCGAGATAATCGCAGATTTCCAAAGACACTTTCATCCGCGTTCCCCGTCGCGGCAGCTCGAAATGATAAGACGCGGCGTTTTCTTTAAGAATTTTCAAAAGCCGTGCGGCGGATTGCGGCGCGTCCCAAAACATTTTCAAATTCATCGGCGGCAACACTTCTCGTTTAACTTGCGTCCACTTGCTCCCGACGCGCCGCAGAAAAAAAGTTTCATATTCGTTGCAAGCCGAATCGCTTTTCATATTGGAGACGACGAGCAGCGGCGGTTTCGTCTTGCTTTTGAAAAGAGCCATCTCGAACATCGGATACGGCTGGTAGTTGGAATCTGGATCCGGCAGATTGTTCAGATAAGCCGCGTAGCCGTTCGACTCGTCAATAACCGTCGTCTCTTTGGAAGGTAAAGAAAAATCGCCCTCGAAGGTTTTATATTTTTCCGGCAGATTCTCAACATAATCGGCGATGCTCCAATCCTCCGCGTCACGCTTTTGCGCCTGCGCCGAAAACGCCGTGACGAACACTAAAACCGCCAACAAAATGATTCGGTGAACTGTAAAAAATTGATTTCTGTTTTTCATTTGCATTATCTCCTTCTTATTTTGCAAATTTAAATTTTCCCGTCTGTTTATCCCAATCAAGGTAAATCGGTTTCGCCGACTCGACGAGTTTTTCAAATTCTTGAACCTTCTCATCCGGCGAATCGCCCGCAATTCGATAGCAAATTTCCAAAGACACTTTCATTTGCGTTCCCCGTCGCGGCGGCTCGAAATGATAAGCGATAAAGTTTCTTTTAATCAGTTTCAAAAGCCGTTCGGAGGATTGCGGCGCGTCCCAAAACATTTTCAAATCGAGCGGCGGAAGAACCCTTGATTTAACTTCCGTCCAATTGCTCCCGACGCGCCGCAGGAAAAAAGTTTCGTAGTCCGAGCAGTCGTCAGCGTCTATTAGATTGGAGACGACGAGCAGCGGCGGTTCGATTTGACTTTTGAAAAGTGCCGTCTCGAAAATCGGAAACGGCGGGTTGATGGAATCTGGAATTATCGGATGACTCAGATAAGCCGCGTAACCGTTCGGCTCGTCAATGATGGTCGTTTCTTTGGTCAGCGGATCAAAATCGCCGCGGAATGTTTTGTATTTTTTCGGCAGGTTTTTAAAATAATTGCCGATGCTCCATTCCATCGCTTCCGGCTTTTGCGCCTGCGCCGAAAACACCGTGAGCATAACTAAAACCGGCAGCAAAATAACTTTCGGTGAAAACATATTTTT
>JAJAZE010000303.1 GCA_026785925.1 Pyrinomonadaceae bacterium | reverse complement strand
GTTCGATAAAACTGAAAACTTTAGCTGATATTTTCTAAAATCTCTTGGAGAAAGTTCTAAAAATTCTCCAAAAAAGTATTTTTAGAGCCGATATTTAGGCGATTTGATGGTATAGCAATTTCTATACCGCTCAGTAATGACTCAAAGTCGAACTTGCAATGATTTTAGTGAAAAATATTCCTATTTATGGTGACAATGAAATTTATCAAGAAACAGTTGATAGATTATTAAGCGAAATTTTACACGAAGGAATTATTATCGAAGGCAAAAAATTAAAATTAACGAGATACAATGATTTTAATGCTCATGATATTGAAAGTATTATAAAAATTCTTAGTAAACATGAAAGAGTGTTTCCTTTTGAAATTAACATAATAAATAAAACTATCTTGCCTCAACTCAAAATAGCCTCGTTTATAAATAGAATTGATGAAGTAATAATTAAATTGAAAGACATTGTATGTTCGGAAGAACGCAATGAAAACAAAATACAATCTTTTCTTACAGAAAATCCTGTTTTATTAGGAACAGAATACAAAAGAGTAATTCCCAAGCATTTACTCGGCGCAGAATATGAAATGGATTATGCCCTTGAAAGATATGATGGCATTTATGATTTGATAGAAATAGAATCAAGCAATCTAAAATTATTTACCAAACAAGGAAATCCAACTAAAGAATTAGTTCACGCAGAGCAACAAGTCTTAGACTGGCAACAGTGGGTAGAAGAGAAAAATTTTTATGCCCAAGAAAAGTTAAAAGGAATATCAAGTCCGAAGGGTTTTATAATTATCGGAAGATATGAATCAGAAAATGATAAAAAGAAACTCAAAAGAAGAAACGCAACTTTTAATGGAATACAAATTCTTACTTACAATGATTTAATTGAAAAGGCAAAAACTTTACTCAGCAAAATAAAATCAGAAGGATAGGTTTAGATAAATTTGGACAATAAAGGCGAAATTTGTTAGCCCTTAGCTTGCATTTCTTCATCAAACACCAAAAATTTTTATTCAGCTTTTTATATTAAACGATTATGTTCAGTGATAATTTCAGACGCGGCGAAGGCGGGAAAGGCAAGGGAAAGACCGGCTCGAAAGCCGCGTCGAAACTTGCCGATATTGGTTGGAAGGCGTTTCAAGCCGTCAACAAATCTTTGCCCGAAGGCGAATCAATTACGCCGAATTGGGCGGCAGAGCCTTTATTAAAGTCTTATGAACGCACCGCGCCGCCGTTAGGTTTCCCACGCGAAACCGATTCGCTCTGCCCGACGTGCGTTAAAAATGTGCGGAACGGCGTGATTGATAAAACGATTCCGCTGGAGATTTTGATGAACTCGCATCCGGGCGAAATCAAGGCGCAGATTGTCGAAGAAAACGGGCAAGTCTTGATGAAGAAAACCTGTCCGACGCACGGCGATTTTGTGGACGTGATGGCGACGGACGCGAAGTTTTTGGAACGCATCGAATTGCTGTTTTATGGGCGCGATTTTAAAGCGGCGTAAGATAAGCACGTTCATCATCACGGAACTTCGGATATAAAATTCGGGCGCGGCGCGGTTTTAACCGTTGATTTGACGAACCGCTGCAATATGATGTGCAACCCGTGTTTTATGGACGCGAATCAAGTCGGCTATGTTCACGAGCCGACGTTTGAAGACACGAAGCAGATTTTGGATAATGCGATTTCCTTCAAACCGCGTCGCCAAATCATCATTTTATTTTCCGGCGGCGAGCCGACGATTGCGCCGCACTTTTTGGAATCGGTCGCTTATGCGAAAAAGATTGGATTTTACCGAATCTTAGCCGCGACGAACGGCATTCGTTACGCCGAAGACATCGAGTTTTGCAAAGCCGCCAAAGAAGCCGGACAACACGGCGTTTATCTGCAATTTGACGGAACTTCGGAAGAGAAAAACAAACATCGCGGTGTCGGCAATCTGTTCGACGTAAAACTCAAAGCGATTGAAAACCTCGCGTCGGTCGGCATTAAAGTTACGCTCGTGACGACGATTGTCAACACCATTAACAACGACGCAATCGGCGACATCGTGAAGTTTGCCGCGCAGAATATTGATAAAGTTCAGACGATTGCTTTCCAGCCTGTTTCATTCACCGGACGCGACGAAGATGTTTCCGACGATGTGCGAATCCAGCAACGCTATACTTTGGCTGGAATGACGCACGATTTGAAAGATCAACTCGACGGAACTTTGCAGCCGCTTCGAGATTGGTTTCCGCTTTCGTCATATTCAGCGTTCACTTCGGTGATGGATATGCTGCAAGGCGCGGACGCTCCGTGGGGTTGGTCGTCCTGCAACTGTCACCCGAACTGCGGAATTTTTACGCTGATTGTCGTTAATAAAAAGACAAGCGCGATGACTTCGCTTTTCGACTTTTTCAATTACGAACAATTTATGAAAGACGTGGCGACAATCACCGACACGGCTCGCGGCAAGAAATTGACGATGGCGCAATTGGCGATGGCGATTATGCGGAATTACGACGCATCGAACGCGCCCGACGGTTTTCCCGTTTCGCAAATCTTGAATCTTTTCAAACCGTCGTCGGCGGATTCAAATTCCGACCGCAACGATAGAATGAAAGCACAGCCGAAAGACGATTCGGAAGATATGTGGCGCGTTCTCTGCGTCGAAGGAATGTGGTTTCAGGATTTATTCAATTATGATTTCCGCCGCACGGAAATGTGCGTTATTCCATACGGCACGCAGGAAGGCGAAATTTCATTCTGCGCCTATAATACCGGAGTCGGCTGGCGGCAAATCGTCGAAGAAATGAATAAAACCGCTTCCTTAGCCGAGTGGTATAAAGACAACGGTCGCCACGCCGTTTACGCTTCGGGCAAACAAGTCCCGAACATTGCGAAAACTCGTTCATTGAGTTTGCCGGTGATTGCGAAAGTGTTGGCGGAAGATTTGGACAAACCGGCTGTTACGCCGTATCTGGTCGAAGAGGAAAGTAACACGGTTGGAGTATAAACTTTAAGTATTCAATTTGGTAACAAGTTCGCGCCTTTGAGTTAAAAAACCAAAGGCGCGATTTTTAATATTTATGATAGACTTAGGCTCATTTTTTCGCTGGCAGCGGCGGCGGCGAAAACAACCAGTAGCCGCGCGGAATTCTGCCGTGAAATTCCCAATTTCCCAAATTTGTTTCACGTACACCAGAATCTTCCCATTCCGCCTGAATCACTCTCTTCCCATCACCAACGGCAAATCCGATATGATGATTTTTTCTTCTGATTAGTATATCTCCGGCGCAGAGGTCATTCGAGTCCAGAGTTCCGTCACCAACCGGGTCTAATAAGTCTCTCAAACCTGCAATTGATCTAGTTCCTAATTCGTCCATTCTCCACATGAAACAGGGATTAACCCATCGCAGACACCAACTAACAAAATCAATACAATCAAAATGGGCTTTCCCGACGCAAGATTCGCCCCATAACGGATTGATGTTGTCAAACTTAACTACCCGCTGCCACTTATATTTTTCAGGGTCTGCCAGATGCGCCGGATCATGACCGTCGCCTTTATTCCTTTTAGTAACGTCATCATTACCGTGCTTGCCAGAACATGTCTTGAGAGAGTTTTCTGCCGTGAAGTAGTTTCCCCACTGAAGCGGTTGTCCGTTAAGCATCACGGTTTTATCTTCGTTAGGCAGCAATTTCAATCCTGGGTCGCCGGGTATTCGTCCGTGTCCGCCTTTTAAATAGTGCGCCCCGACTTGGGATCTTGCGATTGAAATCAAAAGTTTTCTCTGCGCGTATGTTGAATAATCTTCGTTTGACATTTTTTTCCTCCTAAAGTTTGAGTTGAAAATAGACGAATTCCAGTTTTCTTTTTGCGATACCGGCAATCGGTTATTTGTTTTGTTAACGGCAAATTGCCATAATCTAACGTAGTTAATCTAAGAAAAAATCGAAAATGATTGACAGCGAAATAAAATTAAACAATGGAGAAAATACATTTATGCCGGATGAAAGAGATGTTGCCCAAGACAAAAGGGCTTTAGAGCAAAACGAAAGAGAGGGAACGATTGCCGAAGACATTGGCGAACACCCGGAACACGCCGTGCAGCCGGGAAAGAAAACGCCGCAGGAACACGAAGATAAAGACGCGATTGACGAAAGCGGCAATCTGCTTCACCCGAAAGAAAACGACGAAAACGACGCGACTTAGTTTTTACGTCAAATAAAAAAGCGGTGAGGTTTTCAATAATCTCACCGCTTTTTTTAAGAAGCTGTTTGGAAACTCGAAAATTATCGTTTTTGGTCATCGAAGATGACCAACATTATAGCCCAGCGAGAATCGCTGGGTTGGCGTTCGGTCAGCGTCCCGACGCTGAAAGCGTCGAACAAACAATCTGATGTTGCTCG
>JAJAZE010000302.1 GCA_026785925.1 Pyrinomonadaceae bacterium | reverse complement strand
CCATTCGCTTTTCGGAAAGATTCCGTTTGCAATTGCGCGGTGAATTATTCAATGCTTTCAACACAACCAGTTTTAGAGGTTTTTCCAGCCTGAATATAACCAGTAGTTTGTTCGGTCAAATTGGCAGTGTCCGCGATCCACGCACGGCGCAATTGGCGGCAAAGTTTAATTTCTAAAACTTCGCAGCTTGAAAATTATTCGCTCACGTCCCTAAAAAAGACGTGAGCGTTTTTTTTGCTAAAATGAATTTTATGAAATCACTTTTGCTAAGAAATGGGGTTGTAACTTTGCCCGGTGAAAAAGCGGGAAAATCAGATGTCCTGATCGAGAATGGAAAGATCGTCGAACTCTCGCTTGGAGATGTCGAATCAGCAGCGGCTGAATTGATTGACTTGTCCGGCACTCTGCTTCACGCCGGATTTATAGACATTCACAATCACGGCGCGGTCGGCGGTGATGTTAATACGGCGACGGCGGACGATTTGCGGAAAGTCGGGAGATTTTTAGCGGGCAAAGGCGTGACGGCGTGGCTGCCGACTTTTGTTCCTGATTCTGACGATGTTTATCGAAAAGTTATCGCGGCGATTGATGAAGTGGTGGCGACGCAAGCCGATCAAGCGTTCGCGCAGATCGTCGGCGTTCATTACGAGGGAGTTTTTGCCAATGAGAAAATGTGCGGTGCGCTGCGTCCGCAGTTTTTCAAAACCTTTAAGAACGGCGACGAAATAGACGGTTTGCCGAAACTTAAAAAAGGCGTTCATTTAACGACGCTTGCGCCGGAAGTCGAGAACGGGATCGAATTGATTAGAGAATTGCGAAGGCAAAATTGGATCGTTTCAATCGGGCATACGAAAGCTGATTTGCCGACGCTCGATCAAGCGTTTGACGCGGGCGCAAAGCATCTGACGCATTTTTTTAACGCGATGACCGGTTTGCATCACCGCGAGGTCGGGGTCGTCGGCTGGGCTTTGACGAACGCTGAAACTACTTTTGATATTATCGCCGACGGCGTTCACGTCGCGCCGCCGGTTTTGAAATTCGGTGTGAAAAGTAAAGGCGCGGATAAAGTTTCGCTGATTTCCGATTCGGTTGCGCCGACCGGTTTGGGCGACGGTGAGTTTCAGCTTTGGGGCGAGAAAATCTCGGTTGTGAATGGCAAAACTCAAAATGAACGCGGCAGTATTGCGGGCAGCGTCATCACGATGCTCGACGCGGTGAAACAGATGCGCGAACTCGGCTTTTCCGACGCGGAAGTCTCGCAGATGGCAAGCGCGAATCCGGCGAGACTTTTGGGAATCGAGCAAACTCACGGCTCGATTGAAATTGGCAAACGCGCCGATTTGGTTGCTTTGGATAAAGATGGAAACGTGAAATTGACGATTATCGGCGGAAGAATTTTAACAGGATAGACAGGATTTACAGGATTATTTTTGCTTGTGATTTATCCTGCCAATCCTGTCCATCCTGTTAAAATTTCCCGTGAACAGCTTAGAGTTTTGAAATAACTTCGCGTTTCCGTTTGCGCGTGACGAGAAAAACGCCGGTGAAAATTAAAGCCATCGCCGTAAAGATGCGCGGTTTCCACGCTTCGCCCAAAACGAAAATCGCCAGCAAGGTTCCGATCAAAGGCTGCAAATAAATATAGACGGCGACGACGGACGGCGCGACTCGCGCCAACGCCCAGGCGT
>JAJAZE010000301.1 GCA_026785925.1 Pyrinomonadaceae bacterium | reverse complement strand
GGTTATCAAAACAGCCGAACTAAACGATCAAAAATTAGTTTTTCGGGCATCATCAAACACGCGGTCGAAATCTTTTTCGAGTTCATCCCATCTTTTGCGGTCCGCCTCAGCGTCATAGGGCAACTCGCCGAGTTCGTCGTCGGATTCAGGCGCGCCGAATTTCTCATTTATTTCTGCTTCGATTTCTTTTAATCGCTGCTCGTGCAGACGATCTTCCTCGTCGTCCCTGTATGGCTGATAAGCGTCGGGCGCGACAAGATGCGCGTCCTGCGGGCTAACTTCCGGGATAAAATCCGTCTTTTTCGGCGTGTTCATAATTGCTCTAAGTTTCGGCTCGACTCTATTTTAACAGCGATTCGCTGAACCAGATAACGCGAGATGCCGCATTGTTTAGCCATTCGGCGAAGGCTCTTGTCTTGCAGGTGATGCCGAATGTAGCTTTCTTTAACCTGCTCGATGATTTTATCGAGGCGTTCGTCGGGATTAATTTCGAGTATCAAACGATTCGCGGCGGCTGACAAATTTTCATCGCATCTTTCCAAGTCTTGAAATGTAATACCCTTTTCAATGAGTAACGCGCGGACGTGAACGGCGGTGACAACTTCCGCGTCGAAATATTCGGTGGCGAGTTTCAAAACAAAATTTTGCAGCTCGCGGAAATTTCCCGTCCAAGCGTAATCTTCGAGCAGCGCAAGCGCCAGAGGCTCGATTTGAAAACTGCTTTTGCGCCCCGAAGCGACGCGCTCGCGTTCGAGTCCCGCGAGAAAAATCTCTCGGATTTTATCTTTCTGCTCGCGGAGCGGAATCGTGTCTAAGCTCAGCACGTTGAGGCGGTCGAACAAGTCGTGGCGAAATTCACGTTTTTCGATCATCTCGCGCAAATTGCGCGACGTGGCGGCAATTACCCGCAAATCAACCGGAATCTCGCCGCTTGCTCCGACGCGGCGAATACGCTTTTCCTCGACCGCTTTGAGCAGTTTGGCTTGCAGGCTCAAAGAAAGCTCGCCCACTTCGTCAAGAAAAACCGTGCCGCCGCTGCCGACCTCAAAAAGTCCGACTCTCGCGCAATTTGCGCCCGTGAATGAGCCTTTCTCGTAACCGAAGAGTTCGGCTTCGGCGAGTTCTTCTTTGAGCGTCGCGCAGTTGAGGCTGACGAATTGTTTATGACGACGAGAGCTTTTATCGTGAATCTGGCGGGCGATGGTCGTTTTTCCCGTGCCGCGCTCGCCCGTTAGCAAAACGTGGTGATTGGCGCGGGCATAGCGTTCAATTTTCTCAGCTTGCGCCGCGACTTTCGCATTTGTTGTCCGGCGCGGTGATTTTGCCGTGACGGAATTGCCGCGCGTGCCTTGCAGAGATTCAAGCGTCTCATGCTTACGATTTTTTAAAAATTGTGTATTCATAGGGCTGGTGTGCGCTCGGTATATTTTCAAATTCCGTGCCACTTCCCTGCCCTTTTTGCTAAATGACAGCAAACAAAACCTGATAAGGATTTTCGACGATTGTCAGCCGCCGCTGCCGAAGCTAAAAATTGTCAACTTTGGTTGACAGAAGTGTCAACTAAAAGTGTCAACTAAAGTTGACAGTTGTCGCCCCGGCGAATTCTTTTCAGTTTGTTTTTGATTGCCTTCTGCATCCATCTCGCCCGAGATAAATTTTGAGCAAAAGATACGCCGCTCGATGCCAGCACGGAATGCCTTCGTAAAAAGCCTGACACAGCCCGGATTTATCAACGCGGCGGCACGCCTGTTCGTTCGCCTCGTAAAACCGGCAGCCTATTTCGCTCGTCGCGTCCGACGGAACGGAAACGATCAACAAACGCTCCGACTGCCACGCAAAATACGGTTTTTCGATTAAACGGTCTCTCGCTTTTTCCGTCGCCCGCGTCCATCTATTTTTCAAATGTGCGGTCATATCTTGTTTTTTGATTCCTTCAATTACCCGCGCAAACGCGGTTTCGAGCTGCTCGATGTCAATATTCATCATTTGTTTTTTGAGAATTTAGATATGCAGGTAAGGCTATGTTTTCGGGTATAATCCGAATGCGGAAACACGCATGAAGTAAGTGTGTCTTTGCGCCCTTACTTGCGTAGCGGGCTTCCGCATTATGCTTGAAAACTTCTCAATACCTGCATAAAGCGTAAAAACTAATTGCCCGTCAGCGAATCGTTCAGACTCACAAGGGCGAGTTGTTCCGAGTCTGGTTCAATTAACCATTCGCGCACGTCAATCGGCGCAAGTTCGTCGGCGACCATTGAAACAGGCGGCGCGTTGCTTGATGCGTTGACTTTTTCATTTTGAGATTGATCAATAAAGCGCGTCCCGGAAATGGGCGGATATTGCGACACGAGTTTTTGCAACAACCCGATTGCTTCCGACTCGCTTTGCGGCAATAGAAAACGCTCGCGGCTGTTTTGCGTGATGCTCACAAGTCCGAGAGTGCGAAATCTTTTCGGATGTTCCGCCCTGCCCGGCACGACTTCGACGTAATAATCGCCGAAAACTTTCGAGTTTTTCAGACGAATATTTTCGACGAGTTCGCAGAATTCCTTGCCGCCGATCACCGATTGAAAAATTTCTTCGGACGTATCCTGTCTCTGCCAGCCGCAGTCGAAAAGTCTGGTTATTTCCTTGACCGTGTGTTTTGGCACTTGCAGACCGACGAGCCGCACGCCTTCGTCGGTCGTCGTGCGAACAATTTTGAACGACGCATCTTTGACGTTTTTGATTTGCCTGAATATTGGAAGCAGCGCGCCGCTTAGAAGAAAAACGTCTTTATTCACGAACGCCGGAATTTTCTCGACTTCCCCGTCCCACCAGTCTTTCGCTTTCGACTTTGCCACGAGCCGGTATCTGGCGGCGAGTTCCGCCTCGTCCAGATAAAACTGATTTCTCCCGGAGGGGCGACTGACCGCGTAAGTTTGATAGCTCAGTCCCGTTTCCGGGTCGGTATGAATCAAGGAAGCACGCGCCGCGACGTATTCCGCCACTTCTGAGCCGAGTTTTCGGTAAAAGTAGGCTTCTTCCCTGTCTAAATCGTCAAAACGCGCCGGATTCGTCGGCACAATCGTTTCGAGTTCGTAGAGATGCGTCGCCGCGCCCGTGATTGAGTCGCGGTGAATCTGTTGGGGCTCGCGCCGGATTTTTACCGATTTAGCCTTTATGTCTTCGAGTCCAAGATCGTATTTACCCGAAGCCTTCAGATGCTCGACGGTTTCCGTATAGGTTTTATAAAAATACTCGAACAGCGCGTTTTGGCGATCCACTTCGAGCGAGAGCAGCCGATTAAAGAAGCGCACAATGTTTTGCTTTTCGCTTTCTTGAATTGTGAGTTCGCCCGATTCACTTTTGGCGAGCAAGCCCATATCGAATAGAGTTTGTTTTGCGTCGTCGAGCGCGGGAATTTGAAAACCGTTCAAAATGCGGTCATACACGATTTTCAGCGCGGCGCGTCCTTCCTTCGATTCGAGATTGAAGCGTTCCAGACCGCCAATTTGATTCGCCCGCCGGTCGCCTTTATTGAGCGCGCCGGTGCTGGCAAGTCGTCGGGCAATCGAAGTCGAAAAGCGTTTTTCGCCGCCGAGTTCCGTATAAACCAAAATGTAAACCGGCGGCGAGGCTTGATTGCTGCGGTGCGAGCGACCGAAATCCTGAAGCTGTTTGTCGGCTGACCATTTCAGTTCGGCGGCAATGTGTTCGCGTCGCTGCTGATTAACGGCGCGTTTATCCGAGTGCAGGCTGTCGCCCGTCGCGGCGACTTCCGACATAATGGCGATGCGCTTGCGCCCTCCTTGAAAATTCTGAAGCTCGTGCAGATTCGTCTGCCGCTGCGGAACGCCCGCAATCCCGCGCGGACGATAAGCGTAATCGCCGTTCGAGAGCTTCACCAGCCGATTTTTACGCCCCGTCATTTCCGCCACGTTTTCCGCGCCGAAGTGGTTGATTAATTGGTCGAGCGGATGTTCCGGCAGTTGTAAAGTCGCCAGCCGGTCGAGTAATTCCTGCTTCATTGCGAGAGCGGCTTTCGAGTGAATTTGCTCGCCGTTTTCGCCAAGCAGCGGTTCGTATTTCGTTTTCTCCGTTATTTCGTCCGTCACTTCCTGGTAAAGCGCGGTCGGAAAGAAATTTTCAATGAGCTTGATGAGAGTCTCGCGCGGGCTGAAATCGAGATCGGAGATCGCTTCCTCTTCATCCGCCGAACGCGCCATTTGTCTGGTCATCGCGGCTTCGCCCGTACTGGTGATTGAAACAATGATGGAGTGCTGTTCGGCGAGGGCGCGTTCAATTTCGCGGATTAAAGTGGGAACTTTGAAAGCGGTGATAATCGCCTTCGAGCAGCGTTGATGCTCCGCCCAGAAATTATTTACCACAAAGCGGCGTAAGATTTTTTCGCTGTTCGTCAAAGCGAGCGCCTTTTCGGTTTTCTGCAAAATCGCCTGCCAAACTCGCGCCATATTGTCATACATTTCGCGCTGGTGAGCAGTTAAATGATGCACAACCTCGCGGTATTCGACCGCCAAACCGGATTCAGCGTCTGCGCCCATCGAAAGGCTGCCGCAAAAATATCTGCCCATCGCTTTCAGATCGCGAGCTGTCATTTCCATCGCAGCGACGCCGCCTTCTTCAATTTCCTGTGCGAATTCCGAAAAAGTCTCGAAAGCAGTTCCCTTGCCCCACATTCCGAGGCGAACCATATAGCCGAGATGTTTGACATCGGTCGCCGACGTAGCCGACGAATACACGATGCGATAATCTGGAAATTTTTCAGGGTCTTGAATTTCGACGACCGCCGCGCCGGTTTGCGTTCCGCCGCGTCGCTCATCGGCGAAAAAGTTTTTCGCTCGATGACCTTCATCGAAAATCAATAAGCCTTCCGCGCCGAGCCACGTCGTTAGCTGGTCAATTCGGCGGCGACCTTTTTTGGATTTAGCGATTAAAGATTGATAGGTGCAGAAAACTACCCCGCGCGCGAGCGTGATTTGTTCTTCAGGTTTGTAATCGTTAATCAGTTGAATCGGGATGCGAAAGCCGAGCCTCGACATTTCGTCTTTGACGGCTTTGATTAAATCGATTTTGACGCTGAACCAAACCGTGCGCTTTCGTCCCGAAAACCAGTTATCGAGAATAATTCCCAGGATAG
>JAJAZE010000300.1 GCA_026785925.1 Pyrinomonadaceae bacterium | reverse complement strand
ATTTATCACGGCAAACCTGACGTTTCACTATCTGCAAACGGATGTCGTCGGCAATGAATCAACTTACCGCCTGTTCAAAATCGAAGGAAACGTCCCCGAAATGCAGACAGCGACGATTGACACGACGGCGAACACGGCGACCGTCAACGGTGTTTCGCAATTTTCCGACTGGACTTTAGCCGCGCTCGCGCCGACGGCGGCAGCCGTTTCGATTTCCGGCAGAGTCATCACGCCGCCGGATTTCAGACTATCAAACACGCTCGTTACGCTGACCGATTCGCAGGGCGTTTCAAGGACGGTTTTGACGGGCAAGTTCGGCAGTTTCCGCTTTAACGAAGTCGCGGCGGGCGAAACTTGTATTCTTCGCGCGTCTTCAAGAGGCTACACTTTCGCGCCGCAAATTATTTCACCGACGGAAAACATTTCGGGCATCACTTTCATCCCGCAGTAAATAAATTTGGTGAATAAATGAAGCCGGAGAACGAATAATAAAGGCGATTGATTTTGTTCGTTCTCCGTTTTTCATATCCGGCGTGTTTTATTGAAACGGAATTTTCCCGGTCTTGACACTTTTCATCGGAAATCGCATTATTATATTTACCTTTCGTGGTGAGTTACAGCGACTTGCAGACCACGTTAAATAATCTGCTAAACAGCCGGAAAAAGATTTTAATAAAAATCTCGCGCTGTTTCGGCAGGCGAGATTTTTTTAGTTTTGTTCGTCATTGGCGACTCGCCGCTTAATCCTGTCTTCAGGCGAATCGCCGATGACGAACAACCGGTAATTATGAAAAACTTTCGGGAAATTTTAGACGGCGACGGCATTTACGTTTTCGACGGCGCAATCGGAACCAGATTTTACGACAAAGGAATTTACATTAATCGTTCCTACGATGAATTAAATCTGACCGCGCCCGATTTGGTGCGCGAAGTTCACGCCGAATATGTCAAAGCGGGCGCGGATATTATCGAAACGAACACTTTCGGCGCAACGCGCTATCGCCTGCAAGCCTACAGCCTCGAAAATAAATTGCGGGAAATTAACCTCGCGGGCGTGAAATTGGCGCGTGAGGCGGCGGGCGAAACTGTCTACGTCGCTGGCGCAATCGGTCCTTTGGATTTGCGAATCGAGCCTTACGGTCCGACTTCTTTTGACGAAGCCAAAGAAATGTTCGCCGAGCAGATTTCCGCGCTTTTAGAAGGCGGCGTTGACCTTTTTCTGCTCGAAACTTTTTCTGATTTGTCCGAGATTCAGCAAGCAATTCGAGCCGTCCGCGAACTTTCCGATTTGCCGATTATCGCGCAGATGACGATTGCCACGAGCGGCAAAACCATCTTCGGCGCGGACGCGGAAACGATCACGCAGCGGCTCGACCAATACGGCGCGGATGTTATCGGGTTAAATTGCGGTGTCGGTCCGACGCACATTTTAACCGCGCTCGAAAAAATGCGCGGCGCAACGACGAAAAGACTTTCCGCGCAGCCGAACGCCGGTTTGCCGCGAGATGTGCAGGGCAGACAATTTTATATGTGTTCGCCGGAATATATGTCAAAGTTCGCCAAGCGGTTTATCAAAGCGGGCGCGACTTTTATCGGCGGCTGCTGCGGCACGACTCCGCAGCATATCAAGTTAATTTCCGATGCGGTTCGGGCAATCTCGCCGCGTCAGTCAAAAGCCGCCGTCCAGCAAAAGGGAGCGGCAAAAGTCATAGACTTAAAACCGGCTGATGTCCAAATCGTGCCGCCGGAATTGCGCTCGAACTGGTCTCGAAAAATCGCTCGCGGCGAGTTTGTCACGAGCGTCGAAGTTCTGCCGCCGAAAGGCTGCGACGCGGCGAAAACTCTAGAATCAATCAGCATTTTAAAAGAAGTCGGCGTGGACGCGGTGAACATTCCCGACGGACCAAGGGCGCAAACGCGAATGAGCGCACAGGCGACCGCAATTCTCGTCGAACAAAAGCTCGGCATCGAGACGGTTTTGCATTACTGCTGCCGCGATAGAAATCTTTTGGGAATGATGTCGGATTTGCTCGGCGCGGCAGCTCTCGGTCTGCACAATCTTTTAATCATCACGGGCGACCCACCGAAAATGGGACCGTTTCCCGACGCGACCGCCGTTTTCGATATTGACTCAATCGGCTTGACGAATATGGTCAATCGTCTGAATCACGGACTCGATTTGGGCAACAATCCAATCGGCTGCCCGACGGCTTTTTCCATCGGTGTCGGCGCAAATCCGGGCGCAATCAATCTCGACGAAGAAGTTCGACGTTTTGAGTGGAAGGTCGAAGCGGGCGCGGAGTACGCCATCACGCAGCCGGTCTATGACACGAAACAACTGCGCGATTTCTTAAAACGCATTGAACACTGCAAAATCCCGATTGTCGCCGGAATTTTCCCGCTCGTCTCGATCCGCAACGCCGAATTTATGCACAACGAAGTTCCGGGCGTGGTCATTACCCAAGACATTTTGGAACGGATGCGAAAAGCGTCGGACTTATCGAAAGAAGCGGCGCGCGACGAAGGCATCAAAATCGCCCGCGAATCTTTGACCGAAGTTCAGGACTTGATTCAGGGCGTACAGGTTTCCGCGCCGTTCGGCAACGTCAAATACGCGCTTCAGGTTTTCGACGTGCTGGACGAGTTTAAGACGAGAAAAGAAGCGGCGACAAATTCCTGAAACATAAAATCAATTTCAATGCGAATCAGCAGTTGAATTGGCTGATTCGCATTTCAGTATTGTTTGAATTCTTCCGAACTTTTTAAAATGATTCGCGGCGATAACCGGCGAAATTATTCCGTCGCTGAATTTTAGCCGTTTGGACATCGAATGAAAAACTTGGCACAATAACCAGGTTGAAGTTATCTCAGGAAGCAAGACAAAAACGCCTTTTCGCAAAATCAATACAACCGGAATGCAGCTTGTAGATTTAGAAAAAGAAACTTCGGAAGCGGTCGGTTTGCGTCTCGTCTCGGACAACCGCGATCCGCTCCGGTTTCCCGTCGTCGAAAAGCAGTTCGTCAACTTCATGTTTTTGCGCGTCAATCCCGATTGGCGCAAACTGGATCAAACGACCAAAGAAACTTTCAAAGCCGAGTTTCAGAACATATTTAACGATTTCGGCTCAAGTCTGCTGCTGTTCAGTTATTCGCTCGTCGGGTTCGATTCAAAAGCCGATTTGATGTTTTGGCGCATCGGCGATTCTTTAGATTCGATTCAGGATATGACGGCGAAATTAAATCGCACCAGTCTCGGCAGTTATCTGGAAACGACCGATAATTATTTGTCGGTGACGAAAAAAATGATGTTTTTGCCGGCGAACGAAAACGGCAATCGGGAAGACCGTTTTCACGTTAAAGCCGGCGCGAAAAAATATCATTTCGTGTATCCATGCGCCAAACACAGCGACTGGTATAACAAGTCGGGCGAAGAACGCGACGCGCTGATCGAAGAAAATTTTATGGTCGGCAAACGGTTCGAGAATATCAAGATTCACCTGACGCACGCCTTCGGTTTCAGCGAACAGGAATTTATCATCTCGTTTGAAACCGATGAGCCGAAAGACTTTCTCGCGCTCGCCGAAGAGTTGCGGCAAACTTCAGCCAGTCGTCTGACGCTGCGCGGAATGCCGATTTACACTTGCCGGCAGAGAAGTTTAGGCGAATGTCTGGACGCGCTTGGCTAACAGTCAACAGTTATCGGTCAACAATTTAAGATTGATAACTGATAACTGTTGACTGATAACTGTAAAATGATTGTTGCCAGAAAATTTATTATCAGCGGATTGGTGCAGGGTGTCGGCTATCGCTTTTTCGTCCAACGCGCGGCGGCGCGGCATCAGGTTCGCGGCTACGTCAAAAATTTAGCCGACGGGCGCGTCGAAGCGTTCGTGCAGGGCGATGAGAAATCAGTCGAAGATTTCAAACACGATTTGATCGCCGGACCGACGCATTCAAACGTCGAACACTTAGAAGAAATGGTAGTAGAATCAAGTAATTTATATTCGGCATTTAGAATTGAAAGATAATACAGTTATCGGTCATCAGTTATCGGTCAACAAAAAACTGATAACTGATAACTGGTAACTGATAACTGAAAAATGGATCATTTAAGAAAACTTATCCGCGAAGTGCCTGACTTTCCGAAAGAAGGCATTAATTTTTACGACATCACCACGCTTCTGAAAGACGCGGAAGGTTTGAAGCAAACGATTGACGCGCTTGCCGAACAGTTTGCGGGCGAGCGGATTGACACGGTGATCGGTGTCGAATCGCGCGGCTTCATCTTCGCCGCGCCGCTCGCCTACAACTTGGGCGCGGGTTTTGTTCCCGTCCGCAAACCGAAAAAACTGCCCGCCGAAAAAATTTCCGTTTCGTATGATTTGGAGTATGGAACCGACACTTTGGAAATACACCAAGACGCGGTTGGAACGGGACACAAAGTTTTAATTGTGGATGATTTGCTGGCGACCGGCGGAACCGCGAAAGCCGTCGTTGATCTGGTCGAACAACTCGGCGGCGAAATCGTCGGACTTTTGTTTCTCGTCGAACTGAATTTTTTAAAGGGACGCGCCAAATTCGACGGTTACGACGTGCGTTCTTTAATTCGCTACGATTCCTAAATTTATGCTCCCGTAGCTCAGTTGGATAGAGCGTTCGCCTCCTAAGCGAAAGGTCGCAGGTTCAATTCCCGCCGGGAGCATCTTTGTTTTCAACAAGTTAGAAGTATTTTGAAGCACCTCTTTTTTCATTCCCACCTAAATTCCCACCAAATAAATTGAATTTGCTAACGCTCATTCAGCCTTTCCAATTTGCACCGGAACTTGAGCCAGAAGATTTTGACATCCTTCGGCACGACTTCCAGAAACGAATCTATTTGCCTGATAATCGCGTTTCTTTCGTTTGTGTCGGCTTTTTCGTAGATGGTCAGCATTGCGGCTTGCTGCCGGTCGAGATAGGCTCTTTTCGCGTCCTGTTGGGTTTGTGTTAAATTGTTCATCAGTTACTCCAGTTGATTTATTGTTGATTGGAAAATAGAGAGGCTTAGACGGGTGCAACCATCTAAGCCTTTCGTGTTTATGCCGTCTGACGTTTCAAAGATTGCCGGTAGATGTTCGCTGTGGCTCCGGCGACGAGGTGATAACACACCAAACCTTTTTCACTTGCTTTGCATTCGCATTGCCCGAACTTTTCGCCGTCCTTCACATCAAAGGAAACGTGATAGACGTTTGAGTTATTTGCCGACGAAACGGCAAACAAACAATCTTGAATGAATTTGACACGCGGCTTTAACTGTTTGCACTTGGCAACGGCTTTCTGTGTGTTTTCTGTGGTTAATCGAATCATAATTAGTTACTCCTTAGAATTTAAGATTTAGTTGTTTCCAACTGATAACTATTCTATCGCACACGATAGTTTGATGCAAGTCTGAACTATCACTTGCGATAGATTTATTTTTCGGGCATAATCGGTTCATTATGGAATTATTAACAACCAGCGAAGCGGCGAAGATTCTGCACGTTACGCCGATTCGAGTTCGGCAAATGATTCGTGAAGGAAAGATCGCAGCAAAGCAAGTCGGGCGTGATTACGTTATCGAAGAAAGCTCGCTCGATTCGGTCAAGACATACGGCAAAGCCGGAAGACCGGCGAAGGAAAGCGAGAGCGGCAACGGCAATCGAAACGGTAAAAATGAAAAGCCGTTCAAAACGATTTTCGATATAATGCCCGAATTAGCTGGAAAATATAACGACTTGCCTTCTGATTTATCAACGAATAAAGATTATTTGAAAGGTTTGGGCAACAAGAGCGCGGAAAAACAGGCTTTAGGAAATCGCCGTAAAAACTCGCCGAAATGATTAACCGACCGATAATTGCCGACGCGGGTATTGTCGCCGCTTACTTGAATAAAAAAGACCAATGGCACGAATGGACGCTTTTGCAGTTGAGAAGTTTGCCAACGCCTTTTTTGACTTGCGAAGCCGTTATCACCGAAGCGTGTTTTTTGATGCAGAGCAAGCCCGACGGCAAAGATGATGTTTTGAGAATGCTCGCCGACGAAGTTTTGCAAATCAAATTTTCTCTGGCTGATGAAGTTTTGCAAATCAAAGCGTTAATGAAAAAATATAAAGACGTGCCGATGTCGCTTGCCGATGCGTGTCTTGTCCGAATGAGCGAATTGATAGATAATTCATCTGTTTTCACATTAGACAGCGATTTTCTCATTTATCGCAAAAACGGAAGACAAAAGATTGATTTAGTTATTCCTGATTAAGTTGAATAATACTTTCATCACCGGCGATGTTTCGCACTTTCATTCTGAGCGGTTT
>JAJAZE010000299.1 GCA_026785925.1 Pyrinomonadaceae bacterium | reverse complement strand
GTTTTATTTTCCGATGTCCCGGCGATACTGCATTCCGTTCCAACTGATTTCGCCGACGGCGCGATAGGCTTTCTCAATCGCTTTGTCCAAAGTTTTCGCGCTCGCCGTCACGCCCAAAACTCGCCCGCCGTTGGTGATAATTTTTCCGTCGGAATCTTTTTTCGTTCCGGCGTGAAAAATGGTCACGTCTTCAAAAGATTTCTCCAAACCTGAAATAACATCGCCGGTCACGGGTTTATTTGGATAACCTTTCGAGGCGAGAACGACGCAAGCCGAACTTCCCGCTTGCCATTCGACGTTTATTTTATCGAGCGTTCGACTCGCCATCGCTTCGCAAATTTCCAATAAATCGGTTTTCAGCCGCACCAGAATCGCCTGCGCTTCCGGGTCGCCGAAACGGACGTTATATTCCAAAAGTTTCACGCCGGTTCCAGTCATCATCAAGCCGAGAAATAAAATTCCGCGAAACGGAAAGCCTTCTTCACGACAGCCTTGCAACGTCGGTTCGATAATCTCGGCACTAATCTCGGAAATTTCTTTTTCCGTCAAAAGATTTGCGCCGGTAATCGTTCCCATTCCGCCGGTGTTCGCGCCTTCATCCATTTCAAAGATACGCTTGTGGTCGCGGACGGGCGGCATCAGCGCGAAATTTTCGCCGGCGGCAAACATTAAAAGCGAAACTTCCCTGCCAATCAAACATTCTTCCAAAACGATTTTGGCGACGGCTTCTTTGCCGACGAGGTTTTCCAATTCGTTAATCGCTTGTTCCGCTTCGGCGCGATTGGCGGCAACGACGACACCTTTACCGGCGGCGAGTCCGTCAGCTTTGACGACGACCGGCGAATGTTTATCGCCAAACTTTCCGCCGCGTAAAATTTCGACGGCTTGGCGCGGAGAATCGGCAACTGCGTAGGCGGCGGTCGGGATGTTGTGCCGCGTCATAAAATCTTTGGCGAAAGATTTGCTGGATTCGAGCCGCGCGGCTTTTTTGCCGACACCGATAATTTTAAGATGGTGCTTTTCAAATTCATCAACAATTCCGAGCGCAAGCGCGGTTTCGCCGCCGACAAAAGTCAAATCAATTCGATTTTCAAGCGCGAACTGTGTCAAATCCGCGATGTTATCGGGCTTGATATTGACGCATTCGGCAATTTCGGAAATGCCCGCGCTGCCGTCGGCGCAAAAGATTTTCGTTACTATTTGATTTCGCTTAAATGTCTGACAGAGCGCGTGTTCGCGTCCGCCGGAGCCGATTATTAAAACTTTCATGCGCTTTTGAAAAGTATCATCGAACATCGTTTGATGATCGTTCTTTGTCACACCAAACTTGACACGACACGGGAAGAGTTATAGTTTCAATGAATGTTCAAACCAATTTCTTAGTTGACAGAAGATTGGCATCCCCAGCTAAAACTTACTAAGAATTATTTGTTTGACCGAATAGTTTTAAAATCGAATCAAGGGAATAACAAAGGGTGACAAAATCGTGCCTACCAATCTTCAAGAATTTAATAAAAAAACTTTTGCCGACCAGAGTGATTTAGAAGATACAAACATCAACTGTATTGACTGCGGCAATGATTTTATCTGGACGAGCGGCGAGCAGATGTTTTTCCGCGACAAAGGGCTGACCAATCCGCCGAAACGCTGTCGTGACTGTAAAAACGCCAAACACGACCGTCTGAACGCGATTCTTCATTCGCAGGAATCCGGCAT
>JAJAZE010000298.1 GCA_026785925.1 Pyrinomonadaceae bacterium | reverse complement strand
AGTCCGCTCCACCACCCATCGTTTGGCTTGCACAACAAAACCCTTGACTCCGGTTTCATTCTTTTTGACTTCCAATTCAATTCCGTATTGCTCTTTGACTTCCTCGTGCCAATCGGCTCCGCGATAGGTTCCGTCCACCCAAATCTTCTTGATACTTTTTAATTTATCTTTGGCGGCGGAGAATAATTGCCGCGCTCCGGCTTGGTCGCTCACGCTTGCCGCCGTCACCTTGACCGCGATTGGCAAACCCAAAGTATCCACTAATAAATGGCGTTTCCGCCCCGTAATGTGCTTGCCCGCGTCATACCCACGTGCTTGCTGTGCGCCGCCCACGTTCTTGACCGACTGCGAATCCAAACACCCCGCACTCGGCTCGACGGCTTTTCCCTGCCGCACCCGCTCCAATTCGTGCAGTGCTTCATACACCCGTTGCCAGTCATTACTTTTGCGCCATTTCCAAAAATAATGATACACCGATTTCCAACACGGAAACTCCTTCGGCAGCATCCGCCACGCGATGCCTCCGACCACCACATACAACAACGCATTCAAAACCCGCCGCAAATCCAACGACGGTCTGCCGAACTGATTCGACTTCGGTAAAAATTGTTTGATAAACTCAAATTGTTCGTCAGTTGGATCACTCGGGTAACTTTCTTTTTTAGTCATTAGAACAGTTTAGTCTAACTGACGGTCTTTTCAGACTAGCTCTCAAAAGCGGGCTGCGAGAAAATCTTCACCGACCGGGCGAGCGGCGCTCGTGACGACCGGCAAGGTTTGATTGAAGCGATTGAATTTTGCAGAAAAGGCGATTCGCTCGTGGTTTGGAAACTCGATCGGCTTGGCAGAAGTCTCAAGCATTTGATTGAAACAATTAACGCGCTGCACGAGAAGAAAGTCGGCTTCGTCTCCGTTCAGGAAAGCATCGACACGACGACATCGGGCGGCAAATTAATCTTTCACGTCTTCGGCGCGCTCGCCGAGTTTGAAAGGGAATTAATCAGAGAGCGAACCAATGCAGGATTAGCTTCAGCGCGTGCGCGCGGCAGACTCGGCGGACGCCCCAAAGCGATGACACAGAGGCAAATTCAAATGGCGAAGACGATGCTCGCCGACACGAACACGACGATTAAGGAAGTGTGCCAAACACTCGACGTTTCAAAATCCACGCTTTACCGGTACCTCAAGCCGTTTGCGGCAAAACAAACAAAATGAACGAGGCTCACCTGCACGCGGTTTTTCTGATGCTCGCGGGGAAAAGCGGCGCGGCGCGTCAAGACTCGAAGACGAAGACGGAAAATTATCGATTAACAGCGTTACAAGCTGTCCGTTCGATGGTTCGGTTTCAACTTACCCGGAAGTATGTCGGCTCGCCGAGGCTTTTCTTTCGGAAGTTACCGGATTGGAGATAAAAGAGAATTGCCAAAAGGGATTATTGCCAAAATGCTCGTCTGCAATTACGGGCAAGGGAAAAGCTAAGCAGTCTGCTTTCTATTTTATAATTGAGGTGGTTTAATTTAGCTAGACACGAAACTCTCGGTAAAATGGGATGATGCGAAAATATGATAATGAGTTCAAACAACAAGCCGTGCGGAAGATTCTTGACGGTCAATCGGTGGCGAGTTTATCCAGAGAATTAGGTGTTGGCGAAAGTCAATTGCATAAGTGGAAAAAATTGAAAATCAATTCCGGTTCGGATTTGGAGAAAGAGAATCTAAAACTCAAAAAGCATCTGCGGGAACTGGAGATGGAGAATGAAATCTTAAAAAAGGCGGCACTTATCTTTGGCAGGGGAAGTTAGAAAGATATAAGTTCATTGAAAGTCAGAAAAGTTTCTTTCCGATCAAATTGCTGTGCCGGGTGATGAAGGTTAATCGCTCGGCTTATTACGCTTATGTGAGCCGCCGAACTTACCAGGCAAGTTCCTTGAAAACCAGTTGCGCCGCCAGCGTCAAAGAATGCTTTTGGTTCCATCGCCGTCGTTATGGCACCCGGCGAATTGCCGCCGAGTTGAAAATCGGACGCTTCACCGTGCGAAATGTTTTGCGCCGGGAGAACTTGCGGGCGATTCAAGCCAAATCTTTCAAACCGCAAACGACTGATTCCAAACACGGTTTGCCGGTGTGTGCCAACCTGTTGCAGAACGGTGCCAACCAACCCAAAGGCTGTGGCGAAGTGTTGGTCGGTGACATTACTTATCTGCACCTGGCGGACGGCTCGTTTGGTTATTTGGCGTGCCTTCAGGATAAATTCACACGCCGGATCGTCGGCTGGAAGGTGGCGGAGAGAATGACGGCGCAGCTTGTCATTGACGTTTTTAATCAGGCACGAAGGCGCGGTTTAATCGGCAAAGGAGCCATTATTCACACCGATCAGGGCAGCCAATACGTAGCGGTCGAATATCGCCGCCTGCTTTTCATTAATGGTTTTCGCCAATCAATGTCAAGACGTGGCAATTGCTACGACAACGCGCAAGCGGAAAGTTTCTTTTCCAGATTCAAAGCGGAATTGGTAGAAAACGGTATCTTTGAATCGGTCGAGGATGCCCGCTCGGAAGTCTTCAGTTACATCGAAGGCTATTACAATCGAATCAGACTTCATTCCGGCTTAAATTACCAAAGCCCGCTGGAGTTTGAGAAACAGTTAAAGCTGAAAAAACTAAACGACTCTGCACTGGAAGTGCAGAGGTTTTGAAATCGGAACGCGAATAAAATTCACTTGATTGTTCTTTTCAGACTAAGAAAAGAAAGTGTAATAAATTCTTGCAATGAAATTGCAAGGTTTTTACCTGCGTGT
>JAJAZE010000297.1 GCA_026785925.1 Pyrinomonadaceae bacterium | reverse complement strand
ATATAAGGCATTTGCGACTTCAAATCGTCCGGCATAGCGGCGCGATTCGCTTTGTAGGCGGCAAAATTATCGTGGCGAAAAGTCGGCGTTGACGAATCGAAAATGGCGACGACATAATCGGGGTTTTCGTCTTTGAGAAGTTTCCGCAGCATATTCGTAAAAACGAAAACGGCTTGCGTCACCTGCCCTTTCGAGTTGCGAAGCGGTTCCTGCCGCATTCCCATCGGCGCGAAAAAAGCGCGGAAAATATGCGACATCGTATCAATCAAAAATACTCTTTTGGGTTTTTGTTCGGTCATTCGTTTGTCTCTAAATTCGTTTGTTCGATGATATTGAATGTCGAAAACGGTTACAAGTCGGCGGCGGCAAAAAGTTACCGGAGACGGCGATTGAAACGATAAATGTTGTGAACGTAAAATTAAACTTAAAATCACGGCAAAAAATCCCGCTTCAAAATCAAGTTGGAACTCAAAATCTAAAACAATTTTGGGCGACTGCCTAAGAGAGTATTTCGGTAAGACGTGTTATGGAAATTAAAAGGCGGGTGAGTTAAATTGACCGAAAAGAAAACGCCGATTCTTTAGATTTTTTTACGACTTTAATCGGCTGGTTGCTGAGCGGCAGCCGTATTCGCCGTTGGTGATTTTGCTTTTGTCCGTTTTAAAGGCTAAAACAAAAAGATAAATGCTCGTTCTGCTTCATTTATTTGCGCTTTTTTTGCTGGTCACGCTCGGCTTTTATGTGTTTGTGGCAAATCCGCGCAACCGCGCTCATCAGACTTTTGCCGCCTTTATCGCTTTTCTCGCGCTCTGGACGATTAAGGATTTATTTTTCTGGAATTTTCACGACGAAAATATCAGCGCGGGCTGGTGGGCGGCGGCGAGCTTTATCATTGCGCTTCTGATGCAATGTGCGCTGGTGGTTTTCGCGTGGGTTTTCCCCGAAGACTCGCCGATTCCGCAAAAGCGCGCCGCCGTTTTGTTCGCGCCGAGCCTGATTTTGATTCCCACCGCTGTGTTCGGCTTGCTCTGGCATCAAGTCGGATTCGTCAATAACCAATTTATTATTGACCTCGCGCCGCTCGCCTACGCTTTTGCCGGCTACGTCTATTTTCTTTTCGGATATGGCGCGACGGTTCTTTTCGGCAAATATCAAAGATACCGTGGAACGCAGAAAAGTCAGCAAATCGGCGCGATTTTATGGGCGGTCGGCATTACCGGCGTTTTGAAAACACTGGCGAATATTGTTTTGCCGTTTTTCGGCGCGTATCAATTTCTCCCGTTCAGCGCGATTTTCGTGCTGCCCGGCGTACTGATTTACGCTTACGCGATCTCCAATTTCAAGTTATTTTCCCTGCAAACCGCGCTCGACCAATTCAGGCTTTTCCCGATTGCCTACAAAATCGCTCTGAGCATCGCTTCGGTAGCGATTTTCAGTTTTATTATTTTTCAAATCCCGATTGTCTGGTGGGCGTTTCAGGACGGAATGACGTTTGAAGCGTGGCGCAGATATTTGGTTTTCAGCGTCGTCTCCGCGCTCGTGCCGAATCTTCTGCTCGTGCTTTTAATCGTGCGGGCGTTTTCGCGTCCTTTGCAGAAAATCACGGTCGCCGCCGTGCAGGTGACGAACGGCGGTTATGGAACCGAAGTTGACTTGCGAAACAGCAACGACGAAATCGGCTTGCTCGCCGAATCTTTTAACGAGATGAGCCGCAAAATGGCGCACGACATCGAACAGCTTCGGCAATTAAACGAGCAGCTTATCCGCACCGAAAAACTCGCCGCGATGGGAACGCTTTCCGCCGGAGTCGCGCACGAAGTCAACAATCCACTGGCTTCGATTTCCTCTCTAATTCAAATGATGCAGGCGCGGAGTAATCTCGACGCGGACACGACGGAAAAGCTGAAACTGATTTCGACGCAGATTAACCGCATCACGCGAGTCACTAAAGATATGATGGATTTCGCGCACGTCCGACCGGCGGCGAAAAGCGCGGCTGATATTAACCAGGTTATCGAAACGAGTTTGCGGCTGGCGAGCTTTGACAAATCTTTTCAGAAACTGCTGTTGAAGAAAACTTTCGCCGAAAATCTGCCGCCGATTTACGCCGATCACGACCAATTGCAGCAGGTTTTTTTGAATCTCCTGCTCAACGCCCGCGACGCGATGCCGAGCGGCGGCGAACTATCGGTCAAAACTTACGGCTCGAACAGAGAAATCAAAATTGAAATCGCCGACAGCGGCGGCGGCATCCAAGCCAACCATCTCAAACATATTTTCGACCCGTTTTTCACGACCAAACCGACCGGCAAAGGAACGGGTTTAGGTCTGGCGGTTTGTTACGGGATCATCACCGCGCACGGCGGAAAAATCGAAGCCGCGCCGAATGATGAGAACGGCACGACGTTTTTTGTCGTTTTACCGGTCAATGAAAAAGCCGACGAAGTTGAAGAAATCGCCGAAACGATTAATGTTTGATTGTTTCGGAAATTTGATTATCAAAATTAGATATGTGACTAAAAAATGTGCTTCTTTGGAGCGCAGACGAGCCGTCTGCGCTCCGACTCGAACCGTTTCACTCGTTTGAAAACTATTAATTTCAACTTTTAGAAAAGATGATTGACAAATGTTTCAATGTCGGCAAAAGACTTGATTTTAAGGTTTTGATTGTGAAATGTTTTCGAGTTTAGGAAAAAATAATATATTTCAGGCTTTGTCTTAAAAGCCCGATTTTTCACAGGCTTTTAAGACAAGTTTAAGCACTTTTGAGACAAAACGGACTTTTGGGACAAAGTCTATATTTCACTCTCGAACTCTCATCCGAGTTCCCCAGCCCGGATTATGTTTTCTTATACATTTGATGAGCATTCCGCCAATCGAAACCTGCTGATTTTCCTGTAACGGCGCGTCTTCAAACCCGGCGGTATTGTTCGGGTCGAGCAGTATTGACAAGGCTTCGGGATCACCGTAATTGTTGTGACCGATCCGTGCGGCAATTCCCGTCCGAAACGATTCGTTGATTCCCTGATACCGCTCGAACTGCCCCGAATTTCGGCGAGCTTCGGGATAGATGCCGTATCCGAGATAAGCTCCGATTAAATTTCGGAAATAAAATCTTCCCTGCCGCACACCGTCTTTAACGAACGGCAGAACGGGAGAGTGCAAATCAAACAAATTGCCGGATCCGCCGGCGGGATTGTCAAACGCGCCGGACGGATGCCAGCCCCAACGCCGCCGCTCGTAGTTGTTGGGCATCAGGTAAAAGTTGCCGGCAACCGTCATAAAATCTCTATCATCGGCTTCGACGGCGACGCACGTCGGCGGATTGTCGAAGTCGGCGCAGCGCAGCGAATACGGATGATTGCCTCCCAGAGCGTGACCTATTTCGTGCGTCATTATTGCCGGACCGGTGACAAACCAACTCTCCGGCATCCAAACCCAGAGCGGTGCGCCGCGCTGCCCAAGTGCGCCCCGCGTCGCAAAAGGATACGGCGGACAGCCCGGCGTATCGTTGAAAATTATGATTCCCAAGTCAACGCTGCCGTTATTTGTGTCAATGTTTTGTTCGAGCAATCGCTGCCGGACGATTGGCGTGAACTGACTGATAATTTGCTCCTGACAATTGGCTGAAATAGTCGCTTGGATCGTCACCGGCACGACATCGCCCTGCGGATGATGAACGCCGGTGAACCCGAACTTTCCATACGAGGCTTCGAGATAAAACTTATTAACCGAATCGGGAGCATTAAAGAGAACATTACGAATCGCGGCGGGCGTGACATTCAGCGCGGCAGGCTCAATTTGATCGCGTGTTCCCTGAACCGACGGCGGCTGAATAGTCAAAGGGACTGTGACAACTTTGTAAAGTCCGACGGTCGGCGGCGGATTAATCAGGTAATTTTTTGACAATTCGGTCAGCGGCGACACCGCAATGTTCGATAATTTATTTTCATTTAAACTGCCGCTGACCCGAACCGTTTGATTTGAAAGCCGACTCCAGGCTCTATCGTTAGGAAGCACAGCCCATTTTTCAGTCAGCACTCCGTTCTCGAAAGCTGAATAGGCAAAATAAAATTCCAATTTTGATTTGGCAAGGCTTGGAAATTTAAACCCCGCGTCAGCCAGGATATTTTCCCGCAGCGGAATTTCCGCTTCCGTCTCCGAGATAATCGGTCGAATTTTTCCTGTTTGATAAAAATTGTCTATTTGCGCTGAAGCCAATTCTGCGCTGAAGCCAATCAACATCGTGAAAAATACGGCAATTACAATTATTCGTCTAATCATACAATTTCGGCTCCTGGTTTTTCCTAATGTTGTTAATTTCAAGCTGAAAAATTTTGTTTAGTTAATATGACTAGTGCTTTGTAACCTAAGTT
>JAJAZE010000296.1 GCA_026785925.1 Pyrinomonadaceae bacterium | reverse complement strand
TGATTTGCGTCATACATTGCGAGAGAACGTCCTGGTCGAGTTTGCCCGGTCGCTGCGTGATTAGCCCGATGCCGACTCCGAATTTTCTGCCTTCGGATAAAATTTGTTTCAGGATATTGGTGGACACGACGCTCGCGCCGGCGGGCGCGAAACGGTGCGCTTCTTCGAGCAGGGTAAAGACCGGATACGGCAGATGATTTTCCGTGTTCGGCTGCGCTTCCTGGCGCACGGTCAGCACTCTGGCTTTGTTGACGCGGCGCAGAAGTGTTCCGACGATGACTTGCTGTTCGTGCTGTTCGATGTCGGAGAGTTGGAGAATCGTGCAGCGTCCGGGCGCGAACATATCTTTTAATTCGATGTGTTCGGTGGCGTGAAAAATCGTGTCGAGCTTGTCGAACCGCGAATCCATTCGCCACAGCAATCCGTCAATCGAAGACACGTTGCCGCCGCCGTCTTTTTGATTTTCCGAGCCGAATTTTTGTTTGTTCACCTCGTCGCGCAAATCGTGATAAGCGTAGGCGTAATCCTGTCGCCGCTCGGCGCGTAATCGCTCGTTCAAACTGCGAAACGCCTGCGCGAGAAAATGCAGCATTTTGTCGCTTGTGCCTTCGGGCAAAAGATATTTCACGTCGGCTTCGGTCAAGGTTGAAAATCTTACTTTGATTTTGTCGGGCGTGAAGATTTTGACTTCGGGTTTATAGCCGTCCGCGCCGAAAAATTGCGCGTCGCCCATAATCGAAGACATCGTGTGATATTCGCCGTGCGGGTCAACAATCAAAACGGCGGCGCGGTTGTATTGGTTCATCAATTCTTCGACCAGAACGCCCGCCGTGTAGGATTTGCCCGAACCTGTGGACGCGAGAATTGCAAGATGCGTCGAGACGACATCTTTGATGGAAAGCACGATGGGAACTTCGCCTTTTTTGCGCGTCAGCAAACTTCCGATATGCGCCGAACCAACATCAGCCATTTTCTTTGAACTTAACATCTGCGACAAGGTTTCGCTTGAGGCGAGAAAAACCGCGTCGCCCGGATTCGGCGGAATGCGCGGGTTGTTAAAATCATTCACCGTCACATCGAAAAAGCCGATAGTCTCGACCTGAATCTCATAAATCTCACAAGCGTCGCCGTCCAAACCAATCAAAGAAGAAACCAAAGACGGCGGCGTATTCGGGTCGGATAAAAAAGCGTCGGGCAAATTTCGCACGAGCTTTCTGCCTTTAATCGTGCCGATAATCTGCCGCTCGTTGTCGCCGTCCTTCGCCGTGTAATAAACGAATTCGCCGATGCGCGTGCGTTTGTTGTCTTTGGTGATAAAAAGATATTCGTGCGGCAATTCGCCCGGACCTTTAACCGTGCCTGTCAGGAAATCTGTCGTCATAATTTTATATCTATTTCGGCGGATGTTTGCCGACCGTGAATAATGCCCAACGCAAATTTTTTAAGCCTTTGCGATTGAGTTTTAGAGCCGCGATTGTCGCTCTGCCGGTCGGAGTCAAACCGATTATTTCGGTAAAATCTTTGTTCCAGGCAAAATGTTCGTTCCAATTTTGCGAGCGCGAATTGAATAAATTTACCGTCGTTTCGCTGACCGAATCGAACGCATTCGTTTTCGCCGCTTTGTGCGAATTACAGCCTAAACAAGCGTAGGCGAGATTTTCTTTGATGGGTTTTTCCGCCCGATTTTCTCGGATTAATATGTTCGACGGCGAATGATTCGGCGGAAAAATTTTCTTGGTTCAGACAGTATTCGCAAATAAAATCGGCGCGTTTCGCAACCAGCATTCGCAGTTTGGCAGAAACGTATTTGGAATCAGTCATAATTCGGGAATTTTATGCCGACCTGTGACATCGTTTCTTCCAAACCGAGTCCGCGCAGTTTTGAGAGTTCCGCTAGTTTTTTCATTCTCCGAGCGTGAAATTCTTCCAGCGAATCGGACAGCGCGGCTAATTCTTCATATTCGGTTTCGCTCAAATCTCCGGCTTCCGTCTTTGCCCGCAGTTGTTTCAAACGCGCTAATTTATCCGACGGAAATATTCGATAAATACTCTTCAATAATCGCGTTTCAGCATCGGGCAAATTATTCGTTCGCTCTTTAGCCTGAAAAACTAAAACCTTTTTAACGAAATCTTCCAATTCGCTTGGTGGCAATTGTCTGACAGCATCGAGAATTTGCGTTTGCGACATATTTTGCGTTAATGAATTCATAAAACTTCTCCTTCAATCAACATTTTATCACTAAAAGATATTCGTGCGGCATCTCGCCCGGACCTTTAACCGTGCCGGTTAGGAAATCTGTTGTCATAATTTTCAGTTTGTTTGAGATAAGTTTCGGAAAATTATAGCACGTTTCAAAGTCGAGAATCCTTTGCAGACGCTGTGCCGAATCAACCTAAAATTGTATTATAACTGATGTTACGCAGTTTTGGTTTTTGTCGCTGAAAGCGACCAACATTATAGCCTAGCGAGAATCGCTAGGTCAGCGTTGATAATATTTCCCGTCGCTGAAAGTGACGAACAAAAAAGGCGGCGATTGTTGCTCGCCTTCAGCGAGCGGCGCATTTGCTGTAAATACCTGGCGATTCTCGCTAGTACACGATTTCGTCAGAAAGTAACAAGTTGAATTTCAATGGAGACTTGTTTTTGTCTTTTAAAAAGCCGCCTTTGACGGAATTTACCTACTTGTTACTCATCCACGGAAGCAGATACTAGGCTATAGTG
>JAJAZE010000295.1 GCA_026785925.1 Pyrinomonadaceae bacterium | reverse complement strand
GGCGGGCGTTCAGGGACAGCAAATCGTGCTGCGAATTCCAAAGCCGGAACTCGAATCGCAAATTCAAACCAAAGCCAACGAAATTTACACGCAGGCTAAAAAAGACGGCGGCAAACTGTCCGAAGAAGCGTTTGCCGAACTCGTGCGCGGTTATTCGGAAGACGCGGTGAGCAAATCCAAAGGCGGCAAGCTTGCCGGTTTAGTCAAAGAAAACAAGCAGAATCCGACCGATCCGTATCAGCGCCTGTTGGCGATGCAGCCGGGCGATGTCACCGAGCCGATTAAGTTTCAAGACCGTTATTATATTCTGCGGCGCGGTGAAGCCGTACCGAAAACTTTTGAAGATGCGCGGAAGGAAATCGAAGTTTCCCTGCGAAATCGGCGCGGTTATTCAGCCGCCGCCGAACTCGCGCAGAAAATTGTTGATCGTTTAAAGGAAACCAAAGACGTGCCGAAAACCGCGCAGGAATTCGCGGCGCAGGCGAATATGAATCAAGCGGAAATGGTGCGCGAAACCGGCTTTGTCAAACCGGGCGACACGGTAGAAAATATCGGCAACTCGCCGCAGTTTGAAGAAGGTATCGCGCCGCTCGACAATCTGAATGATGTCGGCGAGAAAACTCCGATTCAAAACGGTTTTGCGATTCCGATGCTGGTTGAAAAACGCGATCCGCGCGATGCTGAGTTTGATGAAGTAAAAGCGCAGGTTGCCGAAACCGTCAAGGTCGAGCAAGCCGGAGCGCGGGTCGAAGAAATCGCCAAACAAATCGCCGCCGGCGCCACCGGCGCGGGCAATCTCGCCGCCGCCGCCGCGAGCAAAGGTTTGAAGGCGCAGGACGCGAAAACCTTTATTTTAGGCTCGCCGCTCGGTCAAGGTCCGAGCGCGGCAACCAGCGAAGCGTTGGAGGCGGCGATTTTCAATCTGAAAACGGGCGAAGTCACTAAAACGCCGGTCAAGATCGGTGATAACTGGTATGTCGTCGGCGTGAACAGCCGCGAAGAAGCCAAAATGGACGATTTCGCCAAAGAGCGCGATAACCTGGTCGAGCAAAAAGTTTCGGAAAAACGCGGGCAGATTTTCACCGATTATCTGGCTTCCGTCCGCCGGGAAATGGAAACCAAAGGCGACATCAAAATCTACGAAGACGCGCTGACTAAACTCGACGAAGCGACTCCCGAAACCGAATCGCCGCAGTCGCAGCAGCAAAAAATGCAGCAGCAACTGCAACAACAGATTCAGCAGCAAATGCAGCAGCAGCAAATTCCCGCGCAGCAACCGCCGCCCGCACCTGCCAAAAAATAATCGAAAGGGAATTAGCTGCTGAACAAAATAAAAAAAGCGGACGTTGTATAAACGTCCGCTTTTTCATTCGGTGAAATTTGCTTTTGCCAAACTTATAAATCCATTTTGTTCACACCGAATCGTAAAAGTTCCGCCGCATCAAGGGCAAAAGCTGAAATCGGTGCTGAATTGGAAGGTGTGGCGCGTCAAGTTTGGATTGAATTATCCGGGCGACAGTTAAACGAATCCCGAAAATTAGTTAAAATTTAATTCGCAAACCGAAAATCGGCGAAAATTACACCTTGAATTTTTCGCCGGTTGGCTTCGCGCAGTTTTACATCTAACGCCGATGACAATTTATCGCCGTAACGAACGCCGAAACCGCCCGCCGAAAATTCCGCCGTCTCGAAAACATCAGGCGCGAGAATCGAAGCGCGTCCGCCGCGATTTCCGTCGTATCTGTCCGTGAAAATAGGTAAAATTCTGAACGGGAATGTTGTCAATAAAAGTGAGATTTTCTTCCGCCGTGCCGCCGCGCACGATTAAATCGGCGAACTCGCCCGAAGCCGCGCTGACCGCCGGAAGTGAATTTATCACGCGCAAAGGGTCGCCGCCGCCGCCGGGCGTTTGGCGAATTTCTTCGCGGTTGAGCGTGATGCTGCTGACCGTTTGCTCGGAGTTTTCGGCGAAAATCTCGCTTCTGACTTCGACTGATTCCGTCACGGTTACGTCGAGTCGAACATTCAGCAAAGTGTTTCGATTGCCCGTGATGCCGATTTGATTTTTAATAATCGGTGCAAAACCATCCGCGCTGATTTCCAAATCATAAACGCCCGATTCGATTTCCAAACGAAAATTTCCGTCCGCGTCGCTAATCGTTTCAGCACCGCTTTTCACGGCAATGCTCGCGCCCGCAATCGCTTGACCGCTCGTGCGTTCAGTAATTTGTCCGATGACAAAACCTTTCGAGGCGGCGGAAGTCTGAGAGAAAATACTCGTGAAAGACAAAAGCATCGAACCTGCAACATAAAAAACAAGACGAGATTTGAACATAATTTATGAGAACCCAACCGTTTGTTTTGAATTTTTTGCGAAGAAAAGCAGATTGCGAGAGTAATAATTTCGAGAGAAAATTTTTCGTTAAACCTCAAATAGAAAGTTGTCGGAAATTTACAAATTAACTCGTCAAATCAGCAGTTAAACATTATGCGCTTTGATTTTTGTTGTCAAATGCGTTGAATACTTGGAATTAGCAAAATGAGAAGTCGCCGAAAAGCCGAAAGCGACATCCTTAAACTCAGCGACGGAGAACAGATTTGGCAGTTTGAACGCTTCAGCTAAAGGAGGCGGTTGGTTTTGCTTTGAACTTGATAAATTTGTTGAGAATTTTTAAAAAATTCTTCAAACACAAGAGCGCGTGAGTCTGTAAAAGATCAACCGCGCTTTTCTTTTTAGCTTGCCTAAATTAAACTTTCTACTTTTAGAAGATATGAGTAAAAAATACAGAGTCGGCATTTTGGGCGCAACCGGAACGGTCGGGCAGCGATTCGTTCAATTATTGGAAAATCATCCGCAGTTTGAAGTCGCCGCGCTTGCCGCTTCGGATCGTTCGGCGGGCAAACCGTATTCGCAAGCCTGTGCGTGGAAACTCGCCGGTGCGATGCCCGAATATGTCAAAGAAATAATCGTTGAGCCGATTACGCCGCCGCTCGACTGCGATTTTGTTTTTTCGAGCCTGCCGTCAAACGTCGCCCGTGAAACCGAAGAGGCGTTTGCCCGCGCCGGTTATCCGGTCATCAGCAATTCTTCCGCTTACCGGATGGACGAAGACGTGCCGCTTTTGATTCCCGAAATCAATCACGAACATCTCGGTTTGATCGAAGTTCAGCGGCGGAAACGCGGATTTGGTAAAGGTTTTATTATCACGAATCCGAATTGCGCGGTCGTCAGTTTCGCGCCGCCGCTTGCCGCTCTGGATAGACAATTCGGAGTCGAATCGGTTTTCGTGACTACTTTGCAGGCGATTTCCGGCGCGGGTTATCCAGGCGTTTCGTCGTTCGATATTACCGACAACGTGCTGCCGTATATTGCCGGTGAAGAGCCGAAAGTGGAAACCGAAGCGCAGAAAATTCTCGGAACATTTGCGGACGGCGCGATCAGGAAGGCGGATTTTATCGTCAGCGCGCAGTGTTTTCGTGTGGACGTGCTGGACGGACACACGGCTTCGGTGCGCGTGAAGCTGCGGAAAACTTCGACGCTCGAAGATGTTTTTGAAGCGATGAAAAGTTTCCCGTCGCTCGATCTTTACTCATCGCCGAAGGAATTTATCATCGTGTGCGACGAGCCTTCGCGCCCGCAGCCGCGCCTCGACCGCGACAACGGCAAAGGAATGACCATTACCGTCGGCAGAATTTTTCCCGATAATATCTTCGATTACCGCTTCGTTTCGTTATCGCACAACACAGTGCGCGGCGCGGCGGGCGCGGCGGTCTTAAACGCGGAATTGCTGATTGATAAACGGCTTTTGTAAAGATTGATAGAATTTGGCAAGCTGTTTGGAAACTCAAAAAATGAGTCGGTCGCCGATCACCGTTGTTCATTGTCAATTGTTTTGAACAAAGCTAATCGCTTTTCAAGTAAATCTTTCCGTTCAAAGCAATTGACAATTGAAAATGAACAATAAACAATTTTTGCAGCTTGAATACGATTTCAAGTATTTCCGAACAGCTTCTCAATATTGCGAAGCTGCGCGAGGTTACAATGCCGTATATCTCGTATAGTTGTGAAACGCGCTTTCGATGTGTTCGCTGGTCAATTCTTCATTGATGGATTGATGTATGCCGCTGACTTTTAGATAGTGGCGGAGAATTTCGCGCTGCATCGTCCATCTCTCTCTTTCGGTCGCAAATACGCGGTCGCCGCTCAGCTTTTCTTCCAAACTTTTGATTGCTTTATAAAAAGCGGTTTTGGCATTTAGCTGGTAGATGTTAACCGCAGATTTAATAAAGGTCGGCGCATTCTCGACCGCGTGGCTGGAGTTTTGCTCGCCCGAAAACGGTTTCGATGAATCGAGAACGAACCGACAAGCCTGGCGAAATGCTTCATTCAATCCCTGCATTTCCGCTTTGGAATCGGCGCGGTTATAGTTGGCGGGCAAATGTTCGGTGCGGGCGAACAGGGCTTTGATATGATTGCTCAAAGCGG
The DNA here is from genome assembly GCA_026785925.1 of Pyrinomonadaceae bacterium. Taxonomy (GTDB): domain Bacteria; phylum Acidobacteriota; class Blastocatellia; order Pyrinomonadales; family Pyrinomonadaceae. The sequence goes on along the minus strand of JAJAZE010000295.1, from coordinate 32,165 downwards.
TCGAATAGCGGAGAGCGACGTTCTGCAGGCTGATGGTGTTGACGATTAACTGGCGCGGCAGATAATGTGCCGCCTGATCGCCGCCGCTCGCCCGTTCGTCCTGCACTTCTGCGCCTTTGACCGATAACAAATCGTCTTTGTCGAGCATTGCAAAGCCGGTCATCATATAGATTTCCAAAAGCAGCTGCGTCAAAGTGCGCTGGCGTTCACTTTCGTGCGTGATCGCGGTCAGCGGCAAATGAACGTCGGCGAAACTGAAATGCAGTTGCAAACCATCTCTGCCCGACGAATTAACTCCTAATTTTCTTTTCTGCATTTATTCTCCGAATCTTTTACAATAGATTTCCGAACGGAAATTTATTAAATAGACTGCGTAAATCAAATTATTTGCTTCTCGATTCTAAATTCAGTGTATTTTAGAATAAATTTCGTTTTTCAGACAATCACCAAGATATGAACTCAGACAACACCGAAAATACATTTGCGCGGCGCGTTTTAATTAACATCGGCATCGTGCTGCTCGTGGTCGTGATTTTAGTGGTCACGATTTACGTTTTCGATGTCATTCTGCTGCTCTTCGGCGCAATTTTGCTGGCGATCTTCCTGCACGGGCTGGCAAATATCTCGCGCCGCTACCTGCGTTTATCCGAAGGCTTGTCGGTCTTGCTGGTCTCACTTATTTTGCTGCTCGCGCTGTCTCTGAGCGTTTGGCTGCTCGCGCCGTCGGTTGCCGAACAAATCAGAAATCTGCGCGACGAACTGCCGAAATCCTTGCAGAATGTCGTCGCTTACCTGTCAAATTTCAGTTGGGGGAAACTGCTCATCGAACAGATGCCCGCTTCGAGCGAGATTATCGAAAAGGTCAATAATTCGGATACTTTGACGCGCGTCGGAACCGTCTTTTCGTCCACGCTCGGCATCCTGACAAACATCGCGCTGATGATTTTGCTGGCGATTTACTTGGCGAGCGAGCCGAAAGTTTATATCAAAGGTTTTACGAAACTTTTCCCGAAAGAGCGGCGAAAAAGAGTGCGCGAAATTTTGTATGAAATCGGCGAGACGTTAAGCTGGTGGCTGATCGGCAAAGGCGTTTCGATGCTTTTTATCGGTTTGCTGACGTGGCTCGGTCTTTCGATTCTCGGCGTTCCGCTGGCTTTGACGCTCGGCTTGATTGCCGGACTTTTATCGTTTATTCCGAACTTCGGTCCGATTTTTTCCGCCCTGCCGGCGATTTTGCTGGCTTTTATTGACAGCCCGACGAGCGCGTTATACACGCTCGGTTTATTCGTCGGCGTGCAGCTCATCGAATCGAATCTCGTCACGCCGATGATTGAACGCCGCACGGTCGAACTGCCGCCCGTCTTGACGATTGTTTCGCAGTTGGCATTAGCGATTCTGTTCGGCGCGGTCGGTTTAATTCTCGCCACGCCGATTTTAGCGGTCGTGATGGTTCTCATTCAGACGCTTTATATCGAGGATGTTTTAGGCGACAAAGCCGACAATCTGCCCAAAGATAATGCGGAAGAAAATCAGAACAAAATTTTACCGACGGGTTCGCGGACTTAGAAGGCGGATTTTTACAAACGCAGAGTTCGCAGAGATAATGTAGGTTCTGTTAATTTTAGTAGTGTCCTAATTTGAGTTGCTGACTGAATAAATAGTTTAAGCAACTCATTTTCCTTTGTAATAGAACTATTCGTTGCACGCTTACAATGGAAGAAGGAATTCCAAAGACGGTTTGGACGCTGGAAGTATTGATATAAATAAACTTATTATGAATAAAACAACTAGAAATATATTTAAGTCTTTGTTAATATCTGCGCTTATTAGCTGTGCTATATCCGCTCTTTACGGAGTAGGGTCTATCCTTTTGGAAGTTTCAACTCTAGAAAATCAATCTATAAATAGATGGACAATAATAATGATATTCGGCACATTTTTAAAGTCCTTTCTCTACATTCAGCCGGTAATCTGGCTTATTACTTTTGCTTTGCTACAACGGTTTCAGACAAGCAACACAAATTAGGACACTACCTTAATTTTTAGTTTCGAGTGGTTTTATGATTGAAAGATACACTTTGCCCGAAATGGGCGCGATTTGGTCGCTGGAGAACAAGTTTCAGAAATGGCTCGCTGTCGAAATCGCGGTTTGCGAGGTTCACGCCGAAGACGGCACGATTCCAAACGACGCGCTCGAACAGATCAAATCGAAAGCCGCTTTCACGGTTGAGAGAATCAACGAAATCGAGAAAACGACCGATCACGATGTCATCGCTTTTACGACGAACCTGGCGGAAAACATCGGCGATGCGGCGCGTTTCGTGCATTACGGTTTAACTTCGTCGGACGTCGTGGATACGGCAAACGCGCTTTTACTAAAAGAATCGTGCGAGATTCTTTTGTCGAAAATTGACGCGCTTTTGGAAGTTTTAAAACGCCGCGCTTTTGAATTTAAAGACACGCCGCAAATCGGGCGAACGCACGGGATTCACGCCGAACCGACGAGTTTCGGGATGACTTTTGCGCTCTGGTTTGCCGAAATGCAGAGAAATAAAATTCGTCTGGAACGAGCTAAAGAAACGATTTCGGTCGGCAAAATCTCCGGCGCAGTCGGCGCGTTCGCGCACCTCGACCCGGACGTTGAAGAGCGAGTTTGTAAGAAATTAGGCATCGGTTACGCGCTCGTTTCGACGCAGGTTATTCAGCGCGACCGCTACGCCGAATATCTTTCGACGCTGGCAATTATCGCTTCGTCGCTGGAAAAATTCGCGCTGCAAGTTCGCCATTGGCAGCGCACGGAAGTCCGCGAGGCGCAGGAAAAATTTAAGGTCGGGCAGAAAGGTTCGAGCGCGATGCCGCATAAACGCAACCCGATTATGTCCGAGCGCATTTGCGGAATGGCGCGGACGATTCGCGCCAATTCCATCGTCGGTCTGGAAAACGTCGCGCTCTGGCACGAACGCGACATTTCGCATTCGTCGGCTGAACGCATCGTGCTGCCCGATTCGTCAGCCGCGCTCGATTATATTTTGGCGAAAACCACTTCGCTGCTCGACGGTTTGGTCGTTTATCCTGAAAATATGCTGAAAAACTTGAACCTGACGCGCGGTTTGATTTTCAGCGGACAATTGCTTTTAGCCTTGACGCAGAAAGGCGTTTCACGCGAAGACGCTTACGTTTTAGCGCAGAGAAACGCGATGAAAGTTTGGGACGAAGGCGGCGAGTTTCGAGATTTAGTTTTGGCGGATGAGGAAATTATCAGCGCATTATCAATTGAAGAAATCGAACGAGTTTTTTCTTACGAACATTACTTGCGAAATGTCAGTAAAGTTTTTGATAGAGTTTTCGGTTAGGCGGCGAGTAAAATTGATTGCGGTTCGGGTAAAGGAATGCTTTTTTCGCGGTAAGTTTCAATCATTAAATCCAGAGCTATTTGCGCTTCGTGCAGGGCTTCTTCGCGCGTTTCACCGAATGCCGGAAGTCCCGGAAATTCTCGACAGACGGCAACAAACGCTTCATCTTCTTCGCTCCAACAAATCTGTATGGCGTATCTGTTATTCATTGCTCAAATAGGAAATTGCTTTCAGAACTTGTTTAACTTGATAAGGTTTAGCTTTGCCTTTGAAATTTTGAAAATTCGGCAGGCGATTTTGTTCAATATTCAAAGCCGGATGCTCATAAATTATATGTGATGCGCTTTGCCTCTGAAAAATAAAACTATAACATTCGGCTAATTGGCAAATTTCTGTAAAGCTGAAATTGTGCGGAGAATTTGCCGCTTTTTCAAGCAGTTAAGCAGGTATGAATAAGTTTTGTAACATAATGCAGAAGCCCGCACGAAGTAAGGGCGAACCACACACTTACTTCGTGCGTGTTTCCGCAAAGCCATTATGCTACAAAATATGTTCTGACCTGCTTAATCACATTTGCTCATTAAGATTAAAAAAGACGAGAGCCGAAACTCTCGCCGCATCCTTGAAATGAAATCAAGTTAGTTCGAGATACTATCGGCAAAGTTGCCAATAATCGGGAGCTTGTATGTTTGACCTTGAAATCCTTTGACTGCTGCAATAATCGTCATCACGAAAATCCCGAGACCGATGACGACCAAAATCAGCATAACTAAAATCATAAAAAGCGGAAAACCAAGTGCTGAATCAATTGCCGCGCTAACTCCAAAGCCAATCATATAAACAACAAAAAAAACAATCCCAAGAGGAATCAACAGCAAAGATTGAGCCGCGTGAAAGCGGGCTAGTTTATTGGATTTGTCTGTTATCAAAACGATAATGCTTAAAACGACTCCAAGATAACAGACAAAATTGGCGACATAGCAGAGACCTGCTACTACGTTTGCGTCAAGACCGAGGGCAGATTTGCCAGATGACATATTTTGCATAATTTTTTAGATTCTCCTTTTTGAATTGTAACTACTTTGGAAAGTTGAAAAGCGATGTATAGAAATCTAACACAAAGGCGTTGATTAAAACAAGATTTTGCGGCAAGATTTTAACTGTTGTTAACGGAGAAGCAAAATGAAAGCAAAAGTTTATGTGACGTTAAAGCCCGGTGTGCTTGACCCGCAGGGCAAGGCGATTCACCATTCGGTCGAGCTGCTCGGCTTTGAAAATATCCGAGATTTGCGGCAGGGCAAATACTTTGAAATCGCGTTCGATGCCGAATTGCCGGAAGCCGACGCGCGGCAAGCCGCCGAAAATATCGCCGGAAATGTGCTGGCAAATCCCGTTATCGAAGATTATCGTGTTGAAATTGTTAGTTAGTCGGAGCGCGGATTTCGTCCGCAAGATTGCGGCATCAATCTAACTGAGTTTCGATTCTATTCAAAGTTGAATTTAATGGCGCACTTTTTTCGCGCTATCGCGCTCATGGCGGACGAAATCCGCGCTCCCAAGTAAAGATTTATGAAATTCGGAGTAATAGTTTTTCCCGGCTCGAATTGCGACCACGACGCTTACCACGTTCTTTCCAAACACGTCGGGCAGCCGGTTGATTTCGTCTGGCACAAGCAGACGGATTTGAGCGGTTACGACGCTTTAGTCGTGCCGGGCGGATTTTCCTACGGCGATTATTTGCGGGCGGGCGCACTGGCGCGATTTTCGCCTGTGATGAATGCCGTCAAAGATTTTGCAGCCAGCGGTAAGTTCGTTTTCGGCGTGTGCAACGGCTTTCAGATTCTTTGCGAAGCCGGACTTCTGCCCGGCGCACTGATGCGAAATAAAAATCTGCACTTTGTCTGCAAACACGTCAACATCCGCGTCGAAAACGGCTCCACGCCATACACGAGCGAACTCGAAACGGGCGAAGTTTTATCAATTCCAATCGCGCACGCCGAGGGCAATTACGTTTGCGACGACGCGACTTACGCCGAACTCGAAAGTAACAATCAAATTATTTTTCGTTATTGCGATGCGAACGGCGCGATTACCGAAGCGGCAAATCCGAACGGCGCACGTTCAAACATCGCGGGCATCTGCAACGCGGCAGGCAATGTGCTGGGAATGATGCCGCACCCCGAACGCGCCTGCGAAGAGCTTTTAGGGTCAAACGACGGGCGCGATATTTTCCGCTCGCTGACCAAAGCTATCGCGGAAAAGTAAATTACGAATTTCAAATTACGAATTACGAATGAAAATATTTGGACATTCGTAATTCGTAATTGAAAACTACCTCCAAACGATTTCCAATTGATATTCCCGTGCGCCGCCGTCGTCGTCGAGAATTTGGATAAGTGCCGTGTAATCGTTATCGCGGTTTGGCTGTTCAATCACTCGAACCTGTCCGCGTCCGCTTTTTTTGATCGCTTCGACCGTCACGTTGCGGGTCGGCAGCGATGAGGTGAAGCTGAAATTTACGTTGCCGGAAGGTGCGCCGGAGATGGTTCGCGTTTCGATATTGCGGTTCTGAATGACGAGATGAACTTCCTTGTCAACGGTTCCGCGCCAGACGGCGCGACCGCTTGACGGCGGATTGTTGCCGCCGCCGCCGCCATTACCACCGCCGCCGATTTCACGGCTGATGTCGCTGACTGTGCGCTGCGCGTCGCGCCATAAATTACTATTTAAACCGGATGTCGGAGCGCGTCTGGTTAAATCCGAAATAATCGCGGCGGCATCGCGCAACTCGGCGGCGCGGCGACCGTCGCGGATAAATTCCTGAAAGAATCCGACGCTCGCGTCTAACTGCTGCGCCAGAAAAGCCGCTTCAATGTCGGAGCGAGCGGCGTTTCTACCTTTTATATCTTCGGAAGTGCGGTCAACCAAATCAACCGCCGTGCCTTTCAATTGATTGACCAAATTATCCAGCCGCCCTGAAGAATAGCGGTTGGCATCGTCCTGCGCCGCTGCGGAAAAAACAAACAGCAAAGTCGAACATAAAACGAAAAGAATTGATTTTTTCATAATTCATCTCCTGAAAATTCCGGCGCGATTTGGAAAATTCGCGCTCGTTTTAAAATTGATACTACAACACTTTGACGACTAATCCCTGCTCGCTCAAATTCCAGTGCAAAACTTCTACGCCCGCTTCGGCGGCAAGCGTTTGCTCGACTTCGGTTTTTCGATTTTCCGCGCAGAAAAAAGCGATGCAGCCGCCGCCGCCCGCGCCGCAGACTTTGGCGGCAATCGCGCCGTTTGCCAACGCTTTTTCAATCAGCAAATCCATCTGCGCGGTCGTAATGTTCGGCGAAAGTTTTTTGCGGCGCGGATGCGCGGCTTGCAGAACTTCGCCGATTCGTTCCCAATCGTTTTCGATCAACGCGACGCGCAAATCTCTCGACGTATCGCGGATGCCTTCAAAAATGGCAAAGGTTTCGATGTCGCCGTCAATGTGGCGTTTGGTGATTTCCCAATTGTTCGTCCCCGAATTGCGCGGCTCGCCCGTGTAACAAACGACGATGCGTTCTTCCAAAGTTTTCGTGTCAATATCCAACGCTTCGCGCCGCATTCCTTCCGCGCCGAAATGGATGCACGCCGTGCCGCCGTATTGCGCCGAATAATAATCCTGAAAGCCGGTCGGAACTTTAATCACCTGACATTCGATGTTTGCCGCGATGCGGATAAAATCGTCTTCCGCATAACGGTCGCCGACCAATTTATTTAACGCGCCGATGCAGGCGATATTTAGGGTCGAAGAACCGGCGAGACCCGCGCCCGCCGGAGCCTGTGATTCGGTAATCATTTTAAAGCCGGTTTCCGGGTTGAAAAAATAGACGAGCTTGGAGAGCAGTTCGAGACGCGGCTCGTTATAAAGTCCGCCGATTTCTCCGAGCGAAGTTTCAAATTCGACGGCACGGTCTATTGATTCGAGAACGATCTTGTCGTCGTCGCGTGTTTCGATGCGGCATTTCGCCAGCAGATTAACGGCAAAATTGACGGTTGACGCGCCCTCGTGAAAAAGAAAAAGCGGCGGAATATCAATCGTGCCGCCCGCTAAATCAACTCTCGTCGGAGCCGATGATTCGATTATCATAAAATTTCGGTCTTTAGGTTTGATCTTTTTTGATGTTTGACTGGTTTTTTAAAAAAATTAGCTGATGACGGATTTTTTCTCTTCCGGCTCCGCCTCTTCACGCTTTCGCTTCGCCGCGCCGCTTTTCTCTTTTTCTTCGGCGCGATTCGGCGCGTTGGTTAAATGCAGCCGCTCGCCGAGGTCGTGCAGTTTTTCCTGCGCCGCTTCTTCGATGCTATGCAGCTTTTCTTCGATTTTGTGAATCGTTTCAGGATTCGGATTCGCTTCTTCGACTTTTTCCGATAAATAATACCGCTCGACGACGTAGAAAATAATGATGCCGGACAACACGATAAAGAAAAGCGCGAAGCCGATTTGTTTGAAATCGCCGATTATACCGGTGATTGCGCCGCTGAAAAAATAGCCGATGCCCGCTAAAACCAACGCCCAGAGAAAGCAGCTAATCGTGTCGAGAAACAAAAAACGTAAATAAGGCATTCGCCCGATGCCGTAAAAAACGCACATCGCCGCCCGAATTCCATAAATATATTTGGAGATGATAATTGCAAAACTGCCGAATTTATCAATCAGCCGCTCAATGCGCGGACGCGCCATTTCGTAGAAGCGATAATCTTTAATGGTTTTCCGAAACAGCCGCCCGATAAAGTAAGCGACGTTATCGCCGACTACGCCGCCGAGCATTCCCGCTAAAAAGACTTTCAAAAAACTATACGGACCGAAAAATGAACTATGCGCCATCACGCCTGAAAGAAGCAAGGTGATGTCGCCTTCGACCGTGCAGAGCGCGAAAACGGCGTAGATGCCGTATTGCTCGATTAATTCGGAGATATGTTCCATTCGGTGAAAGAAATTGCTTTCTCGCTAATGTCGCTTACAAAGATTAACTTTCAACGAGCCTTTCAGTCAAACGATTTCTGCGGCGAGTTTGAATTTTATATCTCGGCTTATTGGTTGACTCTGAACGGGCAAGTGTCTAGAATCTCGTTTAGTTTCCAAACCATCCGGCAGTGAATATAGTCTGAAAAGTATGAGTGAAAACAGCCTGAATACAGAAAAACTCGTCGGCGTTGAAGTGTCGAAATCGGCGTTTAAAGCCATCTGTTTTGACCGCGGCGGGCAGATACTCGACTCTCTGCGCTACAAAATTGACAAATCGAACACGACTTTTCCGCAACTCGTCAATTTTCTTAATGAAACGAAAACACGTTTCGGCGCAATCGAAAAAATCGGTGTCGCCGTTCCCGGATTGGTTCATCACGAAACCAAGCGAATCGCTTTTTCGACTTATATTCCCGAACACGAAACGATTGATTTTCCGGGCGAGTTGGAAGCGGCGACCGGTTTGAAAATTACCATCGAAAACGATGCGAACGCCGCCGCTTACGGCGAATATAAATCGGGCGCGGGACGCGGCAGCCGCGATTTGTTTTACGTCACGCTCGGCACGGGCGTGGGCGGCGCGTTGATTTTCGACGGCAAAATCTGGCGCGGCGCGAGCGGTTTCGCCGGTGAATTCGGTCACGTCGCCGTCAACTCCGACGGAATGAAACTCGAAGATGTCGCCTCGAACGGCAATATTATCCGGCGCACGAAAGATCGGTTTCAGCAGGACAGCACTTCGTCTTTGGGCAAGCTCGACGAAGATGAAATCCGCATCGCCAGCGTCGTTCGTGAAGCCTTGGACGGCGACGATTTTGCGCGTTTGATGCTCGACCGCACCGGAATTTACGTCGGAACGGCGATTGCCAACGTCATCAATCTGTTGAATGTCGAGAAAATCATCGTCAGCGGTCAGATTATGGAAGCCGGTAATATCGTTCTCGACGCAATTACCCGTCGCGCCCGCGAACTGACGTTCGCGCCCTCTTTTGACGCGACGCAGATTGTCAGCGGTAAACTCGGCGAAAACGCGGCGGCAATCGGCGCGGCGATACTCTCAGCGGAAAGTTAAAGGCGGAAATTACTGGTCGAGTTAAGGTGAAAATATGTGTCCAGATTATACCGGCTTATATTTTTCACTGATGCTACAGATAGGTAAAACGGGTTAACTGCCCGCAAAAGATGTGAAAGTTTAATCAAAATAATCAGCCAAACTTATTTAGTGAAAACTTGCACAAAGTCGGGAAAAATTTTATCTTCAGAGTAGAATTTGCGGAATCGAGAAGATTCTGTAAAATCGAAACTAGATTTTGCAATCGGGTCTTAACAAGTAAAAAATTGATTTTATCTATACGAATTCAATAAGTTCGTATTCCGTCGAAGTTCAGGAAAACGGTGAACCGGAAGTTTGGGTTTTTAACAGAGATAAAAAATGGCACAAATCTTTCATTATTCAGCAAACAACGTCGCAAAATTAACTATTGTCGCGGCGGTTGTTTTGGCAGGTGTGGCGGGTTTTGTTTACACGCAGGTTGCCCGATCAAGTTATTTGACCGGGCGTTATGTGGAGAAACAGCAGCCCGTGCAGTTCAGTCATAAACATCACAGCGGCGACGACGGCATTGATTGTCGTTATTGTCACACGGCGGTTGAAACATCGTCCTCCGCCGGAATGCCGCCGACGCAGACTTGTATGAACTGCCACTCGCAAATCTGGGCGGACAGCCCGTATTTGGAACCGGTTCGCGCCAGTTACCGCGAGAATAAACCGATTGAGTGGGAAAGAGTTCACGATCTGCCCGAATACGTCTATTTTAATCACAGCATTCACATCGCCAAAGGTGTCGGCTGCTCGACTTGTCACGGACAAATTGACAATATGCCGGCGGTTTATCAGGAAAACACTTTGCAGATGGAATGGTGTCTGCAATGCCACCGTGAACCGGAAAAATATATTCGTCCGAAGTCGGAAATTTATAACATACAGTGGAATGGCGGCGATTTAACGGCGGAAGAGCGATTGAATTTAAAAGCCGATTACAGAATCAGAAACGAACAAATGATGACGAGTTGTTCGACTTGTCATAGATAAATTTTCAGCCGCAGAGCGCACAGAGAAATAAAGAAAATGAAACCGCAGACGAACACAGATACGCACAGACTTTATTTTGATTTAATTTTCTCTGTCTTCTCTGTCTCTTCTGTGGCTAAAATTTTTGAGGAATCAAAATAAAATGCCGAGCAAAGACAGCAAAGCAAACTTTGCATTATTGCGAAACAAAATTCTCGAACAAAACGGGAAGGAATACTGGCGCAGCGTCGAGGAATTCGTGGACGCGCCGGAATTTGGCGAGTTCGTCAAACACGAATATCCGCAGCACGCCGAAGAGTGGGAAGACGGTTTGAGCCGTCGCAACTTCATCAAGGTGATGGGCGCGTCGCTCGCGCTTGCCGGTCTGAGCGGCTGCGTCATTCAGCCAGCCGAGCAAATCGTTCCCTACGTTATCCAGCCCGAAGAAATCATTCCCGGAAAACCGCTGTATTACGCGACGGCGATGTCGCTCGGCGGCGAAGCGACCGGCTTGCTTGCCAAATCGAACGAAGGTCGCCCGACGAAAATCGAAGGCAATCCGGCGCATCCGCAAAGTCTCGGCGCAACCGATATTCTGGCGCAGGCTTCGCTGCTGGATATGTATGATCCCGACCGCTCGCAGGAGATTTTGGAGCGCGGCAATCCGACGACGTGGCAGAATTTTATCAAGCAAATTCGCGCCCGAATTGACGAAAATCGCGTTGACGGCGGCGCGGGCGTTCGATTCCTGAGCGAAACCGTCACTTCGCCGACGCTCATCGCGCAGATGCGGCAAGTTCTCTCGGAACTGCCGAACGCGCGTTGGTATCAATACGAACCGATCAACCAAGATAACGAAATTGCGGGCGCGAAAATGTCTTTCGGCGCACCCGCCAAACCGATTTACAAGTTCGACCAGGCGACGCGAGTTTTATCGCTCGACAAAGACATTTTCTCGGATTTCAATGTCCGCTATATCAAAGATTTCAATAAAAGCCGAGTTTATTCCGAAGAGAAAACCGACATCAACCGGCTTTACGCGGTGGAAACCACGATGAGTTTGACGGGCGCGAAAGCCGATCACCGGCTCGCCGTCAAGCCGAGCCAAATGCCGGAAATCGTCAAAGCGATGGCGGCGGCAATCGGCGTGGCGGGCGCGACTTCGACCTACACGGAAAACGCGCAGTGGATTCAAGCGATGGCGAAGGATTTGCAGGCGAATCGCGGAAAATCAATCGTCATTGTCGGCGACAATCAACCGCCGATGATTCACGCGCTGGCAAATGCGATGAATTCCGCGCTCGGCAATGTCGGCACGACCGTCACTTACGTCGAGCCATTCCAGCCGTTCGCCGATGTTTTGCAGATTGACCAACTGCGGCGACTCGTGCAGGAAATTGATAACGGCGCGGTCAAAATGCTCACCATAATCGGTGGGAATCCGGTTTACAATACGCCGTTCGATTTGAAATTGAATGCCGAAAGACTAAACAAAATTCCGTTTCGCGTGCATCTCGGACGTTACAATGACGAGACGGGCGAGCTTTGTCACTGGCATATCGCTGAAAAACATTTTCTTGAAATGTGGAGCGACACGCGGGCTTACGACGGCACGGTAGCGATTGTGCAGCCGTTGATTCAGCCGCTTTACGACGGCAAGAGCGCACACGAACTGACCCAGCTTTTCGTCCGCGAAAATTACGACAAAACCGATTTCGACATCGTTAAGGAAAACTGGCGGAAACAAGGTTTCGCCGGTGCGCCGCGAGCGTTGGCGACGACGGCAAATGCCAATAATCAAACGCCGACCGGCAGCAATCAGGCGCAGCTCAATAATAATCAGTCGAGAACGCAGAATTCGACGCAGAATCAAAGTCCGGCAACAATCAATGCGGCTCCGATGGCTGCCTCACCGCAGAATCAGGCGGCAAATCCAACCGGCGGCAGCACGAATCCGACGGCGACCAAGAGCTTTGACGACGCTTGGCGCAAAGCCGTCCACGACGGCATAGTGCCGAACACGGCGGCGATTGCCAAATCATTTTCGGTCAGCAGCGGGTTTATGAATCAGCCGATTGCACCGGCGAGCAGTGAATTGGAGATTTCCATTTTGCCCGACCCGTGCGTTTATGACGGACGTTTTACAAACAACGGCTGGCTGCAGGAGTTGCCGAATCCGTTGACGAAAATCACTTGGGATAACGTCGCTCTGGTCAGTCCGAGAACAGCGAAGCGTTTGCTAATCAACCAGAGTATGGACGAGAGCGAATACGTCGGCGGCGAGCAGGGTTCGACTTTTATCAATACGAAAGGCGGAAATTTATTTTCCGATTTGGTGACGATGAAGATGAACGGCGCGGAAGTCGGCAAACCCGTTCCGATGTGGATCGCGCCCGGTCAGCCGGACGATGTCATCACGATTTATATGGGTTACGGTCGCACTCGCGCCGGACGAGTCGGAACTGACATCGGCTATAACGCTTTTAACGTCCAGCGTTCGGATGCGATGTATTTCGGCGTGGGCGAAGTGGCGAAAACCGGCGAACAGTCGGCGATTGCTTCGACGCAAATCCATTTTAATATGGAAGGACGTGACATTTTGCGCGTCTGGGATTTGGAGCAATTCAACAGCAATCCGACGAAAATCGGACATCAGGAAGATCATTATCCAGATTCGATGTATCCGCGTTACGAATATACCGGCAACAAATGGGGAATGACGGTTGATCTCAATTCGTGCGTCGGCTGCAACGCTTGCGTAGTGGCGTGTCAATCGGAAAATAACATTCCGGTGGTCGGCAGAGAGCAGATCGAAAGAAGCCGCGAAATGCACTGGATGAGAATTGACACATATTACGGCGGCGAAGTTGAAAATCCGAGCGGTCCGCATTTCCAGCCGATGCTTTGCCAGCAGTGCGAACTCGCGCCGTGCGAAACGGTTTGTCCGGTTCACGCAACAGTTCACAGCGCAGAGGGTTTGAACGATATGGTTTATAACCGCTGTGTCGGAACGCGCTACTGCTCGAACAACTGCCCGTATAAAGTTCGACGCTTTAACTTTTTGTTGTATCAGGATTGGAATACGCCGCAATATAAATTGATGCGAAACCCGGAAGTAACGGTCAGAAGTCGCGGCGTGATGGAAAAATGCACTTATTGCACCCAGCGCATCGCGTCGGCGCGAATCGAAGCGGAAAAAGACCGGCGCAGAGTCCGTGACGGCGAAATTTTAACCGCCTGTCAGTCGGTTTGTCCGGCGGACGCGATTGTTTTCGGTGACTTGAACGACCCGAACAGTCAGGTCGCAAAACTCAAAAAAGATCATCGCAATTACAACGTCCTGAACGAATTAAATACGCAGCCGCGCACGACGTATCTGGCGAGTTTGAAAAACCAAAACAAGGAAATGCCTGATTATCGGGTTCCGAAACCAATCGAAGCCGAACATTAAACGGGCGAGCAGAAAGCGGGCGACATCAGCCACTAGATAGTTCAAAGTTCCAAGTTCAAGGTTCAAAGTCAGAACCAAAAACTTTGAATCTTGAACTTGGAACTTTGAACTCCTAAAGAGATATGCAAAACGCAGAAGACTTAAAAGCAATCCAGAGAAGACTTCAACCGCCGATGGTTGAGGGCGAGCATACGTTCGCCACAGTTTCGGATAAAATCAGTGATTTAACGCTCAAGAAAAAAACGCCTTTTCACTGGTTTATCGGATTCGGCATTGCGTTTCTGGTCGCCCAAACTCTGTTGTTTACGGTCGTCTATCTCGTGACGACGGGTATCGGGATTTGGGGCAACAACCAGCCAATCGGTTGGGCGTTCGACATTATCAACTTCGTTTGGTGGATTGGCATCGGTCACGCCGGAACGCTGATTTCCGCGATTCTATTGCTGCTCAATCAAAAATGGCGCACGTCAATTAACCGTTTTGCCGAAGCGATGACGCTGTTTGCGGTCGCCTGCGCCGGACTTTTCCCGCTTCTGCACACGGGTCGTCCGTGGCTGGCATACTGGCTTTTCCCGTATCCGAACACGATGGGTATGTGGCCTCAATTTCGTTCGCCTTTGATGTGGGACGTTTTTGCGGTTTCGACCTACGCGACGGTTTCCGCGCTATTCTGGTATGTCGGGTTGATTCCCGATTTGGCGACGCTGCGAGATCGCGCCAAGAATAAGTATTTTAGAATCGTCTACGGTTTGCTGGCGATGGGCTGGCGCGGTTCGGCGCGGCATTGGCATCGTTATGAAGTGGCTTATCTGCTGCTCGCCGGACTTTCGACACCGCTCGTTTTATCGGTTCACTCGATTGTCAGTTTTGACTTTTCGGTGGCACAGCTTCCCGGTTGGCACGCGACGATTTTCCCGCCGTATTTCGTCGCCGGCGCGGTTTTCGCCGGATTCGCAATGGTTTTGATTTTGTGTATTCCGTTGCGCCGCGTGTATAAAATGCAGGATTTCATCACGCACACGCACCTCGTTTATATGGCGAAGGTGATGCTGGCGACCGGCTTGATCGTCGTCTACGGCTACGCGATGGAAGGGTTTTTCGGCTGGTATAGCGCGAACGAATACGAGTATTTCATGATCAAAAATCGTATTTGGGAAGGTCCTTACTGGTGGTTTTACTGGCTGTTGATTCTGTGCAACGGGATGTCAATTCAGCTTTTGTGGTTTAAGCGTTTCCGTGAAAGTGAATTCTGGCTGTTCGTTATCGCGGTTATCGTCAGCATCGGAATGTGGCTTGAGCGATTTGTGATTATCGTGACGAGTCTGCATCGTGATTTCCTGCCGTCGTCGTGGGCGATGTATCGCCCGACGGTATTTGACTGGTCAATGTTTGTCGGAACGCTCGGATTTTTCTTTACGCTGATTTATTTGTTCGTGCGGTTCGTGCCGATCATTTCGATTTTCGAGGTCAGGACGCTTTTGCCGCAGGCGAATGTTCACGGACACCAACAGGAGTTTGATGAGAATGTGTTGGAGGCGGATGATGCCCACGCTAAGAAATAGATTTTTGTCAGGATCAAGTTTGCAGTCAACCGCGCTTGCCCGCAGTTGGTCAATAAGGGCAACTCACCCATGTCAAACCGTCTGCCAGCAGACACGGTTGATTGCAGAGCAATCGTTTAAGCAGAGTTTTTGTTTGGTAAAGTAGTCGTTTGGAGACGCAGTTAAAAGCGAAAATGACGAGTATGAAGAAAGATATTTACGGATTATTAGCGGAGTTCGATACGCCGACCGAATTAGTTGACGCGGCAAATAAGGTTCGAGAAGCCGGTTACAAAAAGACCGACGCATTCTCACCGTTTCCGCTGCACGAAATTGACGAAGCACTCGGTGTCAAACGGACTATTCTGCCGTTTATGGTTTTTGGCGGCGGTGTCATCGGGCTTTTGTCGGGAATCGGATTGCAATGGTTCGTTCACGTTTGGGACTATCCGATTCTGGTCGGCGGTCGTCCGTATTTTAGTATCGTCTCTTTTGTTCCGGCGAGTTTCGAATTGACGATTTTGTTAGCCGCGTTCACGGCGGTTTTCGGAATGATCGCGCTCAACGGTTTGCCGCAGCCGTATCATCCGGTTTTTAATGTGCCGCGTTTTGCGCTGGCGACCAGAGAGAAATTCTTTCTATTGATTGAGCGCAAAGACGAAAAATTTAATTACGCCGAAACAAAAAGTTTTATGGAAAGTTTGAACCCGCAGGAGGTCTTCGATGTTGAAGAATAAGTTGAAAGTTCAAAGTTCAAAGTTCAAAGTCGGTAAATCAACTGCCTTCTGCTTACTGCTTACTGCTTACTGCTTACTGTCGGTCGGCTGCCGCTACGATATGCAGGATCAACCGCGTTATAAGGCTTATAAAAAGAGCGACTTTTTTAGCGATAACCGAGCTTCGCGGAATTTGCCGGAAGGAACCGTGCCGCGCGGATTTCTGCGCGAAGATAAAGCATTTTACACGGGCAAGGGCGAATCCGGGCAAAACATCGCTCCTGCTCCGGCGGCAACTCCGGCGATGGATGCTTCGGGAAATAGTTTGATGACGGACTTTTCAGGTTTGGTCAATGAATTTCCTTTGCCGGTGACGAAAGAATTGATTGATCGCGGCGAGCAGCGTTACAAAGTTTTCTGTATCGTTTGTCACGGTCCGGTCGGGAACGGCGACGGAATGATCGTGCGGCGCGGGTTTTCACAACCGCCGACCTATAACGATGATCGCTTGCGAAACGCTCCGGTCGGGCATTTTTACAACGTGATTACCGTCGGGCAGGGCAAAATGAACGGCTACGCTTCGCAAATTCCGCCTGCCGACCGCTGGGCAATCGTCTCGTATATTCGGACTTTGCAAATCAGTCAGAATCCGAATGGAAATATGCAGATGACTCCGACCGGCAAATCAAGTGCGAACAGTGCGCCGCCGTCCAGCAATTCAAATACGACGAACGCGATAAACGCCAATGTCAACGGAGGCGAACGATAAATGATTAACAATGCAAATTTCGACGCGCCGATTGCCGACATTAATCGCTGGCGGACGTTAGCTCTCGGTATCGGCGGAGTCGGTTCGCTGGTAATGTTGATTTCCTTTTTGCTTTTTGAAGATCAACGCGAAGACGCGATGCGCGCGTGGCTTTTAGGGTTTATATTCTGGGGCGGCATCGGTATCGGCGGTCTCGGCGTGTTGCTTTTGCAATATCTGACAGGCGGCGCGTGGGGCGTGGTGATTCGCCGCATTGCCGAAGCCGCTTCGCGGACTTTGCCGATCATCGCACTCTTATTTGTGCCGCTGGCTCTCGGCATTACAAATTTATACGAATGGACGCATTTGATCGGAACGGGTGACAAGGTTGTCGATTGGAGACAGCCGTATTTGAGCGTGGAATGGTGGATTGCTCGTGCCGCTTTGTATTTTATTTTGTGGGGCGTGATGGCTTATTTCCTCAACAAATGGTCGCTCCGGCAAGACCAGACGAACGACTACGCGACGGCGGTTAAATTGGGCGAAGATTCTTCAAAATTCTCCGGTCCGACGATGGTTTTCTTTGTTTTAGTCGTCAGTTTCGCGGCGGTTGATTGGGTGATGACGCTCGATCCGCACTGGTTTTCGACGATTTGGGGATTATTATTCGCTGTCGGCTGGGCGTTGAGCTTCTTTTGTTTTGCCGTCGCTTTGCTGGCAGTTCTGGCTGACAAAGAGCCGATGAACCGCATTCTGGGAAGCCGTCATTTCCACGACATCGGAAAATTGATGCTGGCACTCGTGATGGTTTGGGCGTATTTTAATTTTTCGCAGTTTTTGATTATCTGGTCAGGGAATTTGCCGGAAGAGACGCGCTGGTATCTGCCGCGAATGGAAGGCGCGTGGGGCGTAATCGGGATGCTGCTGATTTTCTTTCACTTTGCATTTCCGTTTCTCGTGCTGCTCAATCGCAATTTGAAACGCAACGGCAAATGGCTGGCAATGGTGGCGATTTTCATTTTATTTCTGCGTCTTTTGGATATGTTTTATCTCATCGGTCCGAGTCCGCGCATTGCGGGTCACGGCGCGGGATTTCACTTAAGCTGGATGGATTTTGTCGCACCGATTGCCGTCGGCGGAATCTGGCTGTGGTATTTCTTCGGTCAACTGATAAAACGTCCGCTGGTTCCGATCAACGATCCGTTTTTGGAGAACGCCATCAAACACGGAAAAGAGCATTAAGTGGAGATAATATAAGGTAGACAGCTAATCAGTGAAAGAATAATTCATTAGTTTGCAGCTTATCAATAACATCTAAAAATTATGGAACCGAAACACGAAAAATCATTTGTAGATTTTGATAAAACATACGAAACGAATTTAATCGGATTGCGCGGAATAATTTATTTTGCCGTCGGTTTGACTCTTTTGATCGGCATCACTTTCGGCTTGATGTTTTTTCTTCTAAATGTTCTGTCAGATCAGGCGAGGGAGACTAAAGATTCAAAAAGTCCGATGATGCTGGACGGCAAAGACCGTCTGCCGCCGGAACCGCGTTTGCAGGCTGCGCCCGGTTTCGGAGTCGAGAGTGAGAAAGGTCGGCTCAATATGGAACTCAAGGCTCCGCAGTCGGAGTATTGGGAGTTGCAGAGACAATGGGAAAAACTCTGGGCGGATGGACAAAAAGACGCGAAAACCGGAACGGTTGTTACTTTGGGCATCGAAGAAGCAAAACAGAAAATGCTTGAAAATGTCAAAGTGCGCGGCGGTGAGGAAACGCAAAAGGCACTGGATCAAGACCGACAATTTGTTTCATATTCGAGTGCCGGAAGATTGGCGAGCGACAAGCGTCGCTGAGGATGAAGGCTAAAGGGCAAACGATAGATAAGAAATTCCGAGGTTGGTCTTCATTTTCGAATAAAATTTTATGAAAAAAAGTTCAGTCATTTCAGCGGTTTTGAAACTGAAACTTTTATTGAGTTTAAGTTTGTTATTGCTGGCGACGAATGTTTGGGCGCAAAAAACCGAGCATTATAATTCGCCGCTCTACGCGCCGAAAACTTACGACCCGACGCAAGCCGGAGTCAGCACGGGTTTGCCGTCAATTTTGAAATCAGTCGGCATTGAGCAGAAGTTGAACTCCCAATTGCCGTTTGACGCAGAGTTTAAAGACGACAACGGAAATATCGTCAAACTCGGCAGCTATTTCGGCAAAAATCGCCCGGTCGTGCTGGCACTCGTTTATTATGAATGTCCGATGCTGTGCAACGAGGTTTTGAACGGTTTGACCGGCAGTTTGAAAGGGATTTCGTTCGATGCGGGAAAGGAATATGACATCGTAGCGATTAGTTTCGATGCGCGTGAAAATGAAAAGCCCAACTTAGCGAAGAACAAAAAAGCGAGTTATCTAAATCGCTACGGGCGCGGCGGCACCGAAGACGGCTGGCATTTTCTGACCGGAGCGCAGACGGAAATTGACAAAGTAACGAACGCCGTCGGCTTTAATTATGAATTTGACGAAGCGACCAATCAGTTTGCACACGCCGGCGGCGTGATGGTTATCACGCCCGACGGAAAAGTTTCGCGTTATCTTTACGGCATTGATTACGCGCCGAAAGATTTGAAATTCAGCTTGATGGATTCGGCGGAAGGCAACATCGGAAACCCGGTCGAACAGCTTTATTTGTATTGTTTTCATTACGATCCGTCAACCGGAAAATACGGCTTGACGATTTTGAAAATTCTTCGCCTGATGGCGGTTGCCACCGTTTTAGGACTCGGCGGAATGCTGTTTATTTTTTGGCGGCGCAACAAATTAAGTGAGAACTGAGAGGTGAGAAGTGAGAGGTAAAAAGGATCGGTTAAATTTGAGCAGTTCTTACTTCTCAGTTTTCCCCTCTCAGTTAATTTAGATTATGCAACAAAATTCCTGGGTTCCAATTTTTCCAGAACAGGCTTCTACTTTCGCGTGGGAAGTGGATATGCTCTATTTCTATCTGCTCCTCATTAGTGCGTTTTTCATTGTCGGCATCGTCGCCGCAATTTTATTTTTCTTCGTCAAATATCGTGAAAAAGAAAAATTTGCGACCGGCGAGGAAATTCACGGTTCGATTGCGCTGGAGACCGTCTGGTCAATCATTCCGTTCATAATTTCGATGACGATTTTTCTCGGCGGCGCAATTATATATTTTAATCAGTATCGTCCGCCTGCCGACACGATGGATATTTATGTGGTCGGCAAGCAGTGGATGTGGAAACTACAGCACGAAACGGGTCAGCGGGAAATTAACGAACTGCACGTTCCGGTCGGGCGCAACGTCAAATTGACGATGACGACCGAGGACGTGCTGCACGACTTTTACATTCCGGCATTTCGCACCAAGGCGGATGTCATTCCGGGACGCTATACGACGCTCTGGTTTAACGCGACCAAACCGGGCAAATATCATCTCTACTGCGCCGAATACTGCGGCTTGAACCATTCGGGAATGGGCGGCTGGATTTATGTGATGGAACAGCGCGATTTTGATAATTGGCTGTCGGGCAATGTTTCGGGGCAAACACCCGTGCAAGCCGGACAGGATTTATTTCAAAACAAACTCGGCTGCGCTTCGTGTCATCAAGGCGGCGCAAACCAGCGTGGCGCGAAAATCGAAGGCATCTACAACACGGACATAAAATTAACGACCGGTCAAACGGTCAAAGCCGACGACGAATATATTCGCAATTCGATTTTGAATCCGGCATCGCAAATCGTTGAAGGTTATCAGCCGATTATGCCGACCTACAAAGGTCAGGTGACGGAAGAGCAGCTCGTCTCTTTGGTAGCATACATCAAGTCTTTGAGCGGCGGCGCAAATAAGACGAATGCGGGTGGTTCGACTCCGACCGCGCCGACCGGCGGGAGTTCGACAACCAATAACGCGAACACGACCGGAATGATTCCGCCGCGAGCCGACCGGGGCGATTCGACCAGTCCGGGAAGCAATCCGAACGCGCCGCCGAGTCGTTCGGAACCGACGAATCAGCAGAATAAATAAGGTATTTTGACAAGCAGGAAAAGGTATTAATAACTATGCAAAACGTAAATGCAATCAATATCGGAGAGATTAAGGAAGAACCGAAGGTTAATTATTTGACCAACGGTTTCACGCTCAAATCGTGGCTTCTGACCAAAGACCACAAGCGGATTGCGATTCTCTATCTCATCACGGTTTCCGCCTTTTTTGCATTGGGCGGAATTTACGCCTCCCTGATTCGCCTGGAGCTTCTGACACCGGCGAGCGATTTGCTGCAATCGGCGACGTATAACCGAACTTTTACGCAGCACGGAATCATTATGGTTTTCTTCTTTTTGATTCCGTCAATTCCGGCGATTTTGGGAAATTTTTTAATTCCGATTATGATCGGCGCGAAGGATTTGGCGTTTCCGCGCATTAACCTTTTAAGCTGGTATTTCTATATGGCGGGCGGCGGCTTGACGCTTTACGCTCTTTTGCAGGGCGGCGTTGATACGGGCTGGACTTTTTACACGCCGTATTCAACGACGTTTTCCAACAGTTATGTAATGGCGGTCGGATTGGGGATTTTTATCAACGGTTTTTCGTCAATCTTAACCGGCTTAAATTTTATCGTGACCATTCACACGATGCGCGCACCGGGAATGACCTGGTTTCGGATGCCGCTGTTCGTGTGGGCGCACTACGCGACGAGTTTGGTAATGATTTTGGGAACGCCGGTCATCGCCATTACGATTTTGCTGCTGGCTCTGGAACGTATCGCTAAAGTCGGGATTTTTGATCCGGCAATCGGCGGCGACCCGATTTTGTTTCAGCATCTGTTCTGGTTTTACTCGCATCCGGCGGTCTATATTATGATTTTGCCGGGAATGGGCGTGATTTCCGAATTGATTTCCAACTTCTCGCGCAAAAAGATTTTCGGCTACGAGTTCATCGCCTTTTCTTCAATTGCAATTGCGGTTTTCGGTTTTCTCGTCTGGGGACATCATATGTTCGTCAGCGGTCAATCGGTGTATGCCGGACTCGTCTT
The DNA here is from genome assembly GCA_026785925.1 of Pyrinomonadaceae bacterium. Classification (GTDB taxonomy): domain Bacteria; phylum Acidobacteriota; class Blastocatellia; order Pyrinomonadales; family Pyrinomonadaceae. The sequence continues at coordinate 10,222 of JAJAZE010000295.1, read as the reverse complement.
TTCATTTTTGACGATGGTTGTTTCCGTGCCGTCGGCAATCAAAGTTTTCAACTGGTCGGCGACGCTTTATAAAGGACAGATTTCATACGATACGCCGATGCTTTACGCTCTGTTCTTCATCGGTTTATTTTTGATCGGCGGTTTGACCGGATTGTTTTTAGGTTCAATCGGGCTGACCGTTCATTTGACCGACACTTATTTTATCGTCGCGCATTTCCATTATGTAATGGTCGGCGGGCAAGTGCTGGCGTATTTGGGCGGACTGCATTATTGGTGGTCAAAGATCACCGGCAAAATGTATTCGGAATTCTGGAGCAAAATCGCGGCGATTATTATTTTCGTCGGATTCAACCTGACGTTCTTTCCGCAGTTTATTCTGGGTTATATGGGAATGCCGCGCCGCTACGCTTCGTATCCGGCAGAGTTTCAAGTGCTGAACATCTTCTCGACCGCCGGCGCGTCAATTCTCGCCATCGGTCTGATTATTCCGCTGATTTATCTGACTTATTCAATCTTTTTCGGCGCGAAAGCACCGGCAAATCCGTGGGTTTTGCCCGGTCTCGAATGGCGCACGTCGAGTCCGCCGCCGACCGAAAATTTTGAGGAAACGCCGATAGTTACCTGGGAAGCCTACGAATTCGGCGAAGAAAGCGGTTTGGATTTGGAAGACGCGAGAAGCAAATACAAGGTAACAGTTTAGACAGTCAACAGTTATCGGTTATCGGTTATCAAAAAGTAAAAATGATAACTGATAACCGATAACTGATAACTGATATTATGGCAGACACACACGCACACGAATATCATCCTCCCGGACTTCAGCATCAGTTTGAAGATATGGGTCAGCAGCAGGAATCCGCTTCGATTGGAATGTGGATGTTTCTCGTCCAGGAAATTATGTTCTTCGGCGGGTTATTCACGGTCTATCTCGTTTTCCGCTCGCGCTATCCGATGGCGTTCGCGGCGGGCAGTAACCACCTTGACGCACTTTACGGCGGATTAAATACGCTCGTGCTGATCGTCAGCAGTTTGACGATGGCTTTGGCAGTTCGCTCGGCGCAGCTTGGGAGACGCAACGCGCAGGTCATTCTGATTATTCTGACGATGATTTTCGGGACGGTGTTTTTAGCAGTCAAAGCCATCGAATACACGGCGAAATACAAAGAGGGAATCGTGCCGGTCGCGGGTCTGAATATGCGAACGGCAAAAACCGTCGCTCGCCCGAATGACCGGGAACTGCAAACGAAAACCGGCGATACGAAAGACCCGAAAGAGTCGCTGAACACCGGAGCCGGAGAAGCGAACGAACACGAAGCCGGCGGACACACTTACGAAAACCCGAAAGGCGAATTTATTTGGAAAGACGTTTCCTTAGCCGTTCAAGCGCAGCAGGGAAATTACCTGACCGAAAGCGAAAAAATCGGTTATTTTGCCAACGGTGAAATAAACGCCGACAAATTCCGCGATAAAGTTCGGATTTTCTTTTGGATTTATTTCGTAATGACCGGACTGCACGCCCTGCATATGATTATCGGTCTGGGGCTGATGACGTGGCTGGTCTGGAAAGCGTGGCGCGGTTCTTACACCGCCGAGTATTACGCGCCGGTCGAAATATCCGGTCTTTACTGGCACTTTGTCGACATCGTTTGGATTTTCTTATTCCCGTTACTTTATCTGTTGGGAAGACACTTTTTACACGGAGGCGGACATTAAAAATGGCAGAAAAACACACACCACACGATTCGGACACGGACGAACATTCGCAGGGACATCATATTGTTTCGCTGAGCGTTTATGCCATTGTCTTTGCAGTTTTATTTTTCGGCACGATTATCACATATTTCGTGGCGACGATTGATCTGGACGGAATTCTTTTTCCAGGCGCGAATACTTTAGTCGCGCTGCTGATTGCCTTTACGAAAATGATTTGCGTCGTGCTGTTCTTTATGCACGTTTATTGGAGTTCGCGCCTGATTTGGCTAACGGCAATCGCCGGATTTTTCTGGCTGGCGATTATGTTCGCCTTCACGATGCAGGATTATCTGACACGCGGCGCAGGCGTTTTCACTCGCTGATTGCAAATTTATATTGTTCAAAAGAAAAGGGAAATCTTATTAAAGATTTCCCTTTTCTATGTTTTAAATTCAAGCTGAACTTATTTCTTTTTGGGTGCCGGTTTCGGCTGCGGTTTACCTTCTATCGGTTCATCTTCCATTCCGTCCGGCATCTGCATCGGCATTTGCTGCTGTTGCTGCATCATCTGCTGCTGCATCTGTTTCATATCATCTTCTGAAGGTTTCGGAATTTCGAAATCTTCGGGAACTTCAACCGGATTGTTTGCCACGATGTCGTCGAGAACTTTTTTCTGTTTTTCCTCTTCGAGAAGGCTTTTGACCGTTTCGTTGATCGGCATATCGCGTCCCGTCGGATTATTCGGGTCTTTCATCGTCGTCATAATCAAGATATGACGAGCGTCATAAGTTTCCGCCGGCTGACCGCTTGGGTCTTTACCTTCGCCCTTTTTTTCGAGCTTGATAATGTGGTAGCCGTAAGACGTTTCGACGAGATTCGGCGAGATGTTTCCGGGTTCGAGCGCGAGCGCCGCCGCTTCAAATTCAGGAACCATTTTGCCTTTCGTGATGCCTTCGTAAAGTCCGCCTTTATCTTTGCTGCCGGGGTCTTGACTGAATTCAGCGGCTAGTTTGGCAAAATCTTCACCGGCTTTGGCGCGACTCAAAATCTGTTCAGCCAGCACTTTTTTATCAGCCGTGCTGTAAGCGGGATGGTCGGCGATATATTTTTGAATATCTTCGTCGTTGACCTTGACCTTTTCCACTAAATTCTTGCTTGCGTAACGAGTAGCTAAAAATTGCGCCTGCTGCAATTTGATTTGCAATTCGAGATTGCGGTTGAATTCTTCGCCCAATTCGCCTTTCTTGGCGACGGCTTCTTCTTCGTAAATCTTGATTTTCGCAAAATCGTCCTTCGCCTGTTTGGTTTCGTCTTCGGTCAAAGTTTTGTCTTTCGGAAACCGTCCGCTTTCCTTAGCGAGCGCGATTTTCGAGTCGAGAAATTCTTGAAACTCCAATTGATGACGACGCGCTTTGTTATTGCCGAAAAGACCGCCTAAACCAATTTTGTCCATCGCCGATTGAAATCCGCTCGGTTCGGCGGCGGCTTCTTCCGGGCTGCCCCAAAACTCTTTCACCTGTTCTTCGGTGATAAAGCTGAACGGCGGCATCTGACCTTTGCCTTCATTGATTTTTTTATCGTAAAGGCTGGCAGTGACAATCGAACGAGTGCTTTCCATCTCGCGTTTGACGTTCGGGTCTTCCGCCAAACCTTCTTTTCTGGCTTGCCCGGCGACCGCCAAAAGCTGTCTGATATTTTCAGCGATTTTCTTTTTCGCTTCCGGGTTTGCCGACAATTGTTGAAGCTGTGCCGGGTTGGCATCCGCCAGCAGCACTGTCATTTCTTCTTTAGAAATCCGATTTAACGACTCGCCGCCGTGTCCGCCGACTTTGGTTTTCCAAACTACCAAACCGACACCGATAGCTAAAATTACGGCGATCACCGCCACACCTTTGGTTAAATTACTCAATGTATTAAATCCTCACTTTTGATAAATTAGTGAATGGTGAGCAGTCAGCAGCGAGCAGTTTTGGAAGTTTCCGCTTGTCCTACTCACCGCTGACTGCTCACTGCTCACTCTTCTTCTGAACTAATTCCAATAAGACTCCGTTGGCGGAAGACGGATGAACGAATGCGATTAAGCATCCTTCTGCTCCGATGCGTGGTTTTTCGTCTATTAAGCGCGCACCTTCCGCTTTTAGTTTCGCTAAACTCGCTTCGATGTTTTCCACTTCCACCGCGATATGATGAATGCCGCCGCCGCGTTTTTCGATAAATTTGGCAATCGGCGAATCTTCCGACGTTGCTTCCAGCAATTCAATTCGCGTGTCGCCAATCGGCAGCATCGCCACGCGCACCTTCTGGTCTTCCACCGTTTCCGTATGAACATTCTCCAATCCGAGCGCGTCTCCCCAAAACTTTAACGCTTCGTCAATTCCTTTGGTGGCAATGCCGAGATGATTGATTTTCATAAATACCTTTTCAAATCTTCGATACTCAAATTCGCTTCGCTCATAATACTTTTCAAAACTTTCGGATGAAGGATTTTACTGGAGTGGAAGGGAACCGTTGCTCTATTTCCATTACCGTCTTTGAATATTTTGTGACTTCCGCTTTGGCGGGTCAGCACAAATCCGCATTTTTCTAAAACTTTTATAATTTCCGCTGCCGTTAATCTAGGAAGTTTCTCACTCATTTTGCAATTTTACAAAAATTTTATTGTTCACTGTCAGCAAAGAAACGATAAAATCTTGCAATTTTTTAGACGACTAAATCCATCAAGGTTAAACTAACAGCTTGCGGCTGCGAAATTTCTTCGCCCGCTTCAAGTCTATCTTCTACGTGAAGCGCAATTGCGTCCTTGATATTTCCAATCGCCTCTTCATAAGTTTCGCCCTGCGTGTAACAGCCTTGAAGTTCATTGCACGAAGCAAAATAACCATCTGCATCTTTTTCTACAATTACTGAAAAGCGATAATTATTCATAAATTTTTAACCTCTCTGGCGAGAATGTCGAGATGATTGATTTTCATTTTGTTTTTTTAATTCCGAATAAACTTCGTAATACCGTTCCGGTTTTGTCAGAATAGAAAGTCGCAACGGATTACCCGCTTCGTTGATTTGGGTCTTGTCTTTAATTAATTTTGATTCGCTCCAGCTAGGATATTCTGGATAGTTCGCCGCCAGAAAATTACTAAATTCAAGCAGTTCGGCATCTGACAAAATGATTTCATATTCGATTCGGAATGTATGTTTAATGGAAGTATCTCTCCAGTTGATTCCTTTAGCATCTTTAAGATCGCGTATGGCAAATTCAAGCCTGACGTGGTTCTTCCGGTCGTCTTGGTCTTTCTGCTCGTAACCAGCCGCCCGCATCCGCACGACTGAGCGTTCGAGCGCATCTATCGCACGTCTGCCTTCCTCTGTTGCGCGCAGCCTAATAACGGAATTGTCGAGACTGCTGACCAACATCCACGCGGCATCGAAGCGTTCGCCCTCGTGTCCGCGTTTGCCGGAAGATCGCGTCGGATCGTATTCCTCTGTAATCTCGGTGATGCGCGGCACTGCCTTTAATCCGTCGCTCCTGATGTGTTTGATAATCAACGCGCTTTGGTCATCCAACACATCGTATCTATGATGTGTCTGTTCCTCGATAAACTCGTCAACGCGTTGGATGGGAGTCATCTGTGCGATTTCGGCTTCTGTTCTGTGTTTATAAGCATGAGCCGCGAACGGCGCGAAACTTATCAAACATAAAAGCAAAATTATTGATTTCATAATTTTATTGGACGATAAACTATGTCGCCATCGTCGCCAACAGCAATTATCGCGTCGGCTTCTTCCCAATTATTCGCTTTGATTACGGAATCAAAAATTTCGTCTAATCTTTCGTCATATATTCGATGCAAATTTTTCTCCAAACTCAAACCGAAATTAGACGAGAGCGAAGTTCGGGATTCAGTTCGTTTGGTTGCATTTACGAACCTAAAATATTGTCCCATAAATTTATTTCAAAATTTCTTCAACCGCCGAATATGGATTATTTCGCTTCTCCGCGATTTCCTGCGCCAACCTGTCTAACTTTTCGCCGGTTCCGCTGCGGCTCAAAACATCCGCCAAAAGTTTTTCCTGTAATAACTCCAGCATTCGCCATTTCGCAATTGCGGTGCGGCGTTCGAGGTTCTCGCCTTTTTTTTGGAATTCGTAATAGCTTTCGATGGCTTTCGATAAATCTTCGATGCCTTTGGATTCAGGCGCGACGGTTTTGATGATCGGCGAATGCCAGAAATCCGGGCGGTGTGCCAGCGATAAAAGGGTTTCGAGTTCTTTCTCGGTTCTTAGAACGCCTTCGCGGTCGGCTTTGTTGATAACGAAAACGTCGCCGATTTCCATAATTCCGGCTTTAATCGCTTGAATATCGTCGCCCATTCCGGGAACTAAAACGACGACGGAAACGTCAGCCGTTTTGACGATTTCGACTTCATCCTGACCGACACCGACGGTTTCGACGATGATTTTATCAAAGCCCGCCGCGTCTAAAATCGCCACCGCGTCAACCGTCGCGCGGGCGAGTCCGCCGAGATTGCCGCGCGTCGCCATCGAACGGATAAAGACGTTTTTATCGAGTCCGAGCGTTTGCATCCGGATGCGGTCGCCTAAAATCGCGCCGCCCGAAAACGGGCTTGACGGGTCAATGCAGATAATGCCGATCTTCTCGCCTTGCTCGCGGTAAAATAAAGCCAGTTTATCAACGAGCGAAGATTTTCCCGCACCGGGCGAGCCGGTAATGCCGATGATAAGCGCATTTCCGGTGCGCGGAAAAACTTCCTTCATCAAAGCCGCCGCGCCGTGCGCCCCGTTTTCAACTTTCGTAATCGCCCGCGCGACGGCTCGCGGCTCTCCTCTAAAGAGTTTTTCGGTCAAACTTTGCTCGTCCGGCATAAGCTAACGATTCTCTCACTTTTTCCGAGTTTTTGCCAAAGCACCAGGCGGATTTTGGACGATTTCCAAATGATATTTGATGTTTTGATGTAATCGGCGGATAACTCTTTCAAAATCTTTTTTAAAGTTTTGTTTTCAATTGATAAAGTTCCGCCGCCAATAAAAAAGACGAGTCTATTAATAGACCCGTCTTTTTTATTGACAAAAAACTTACCAATTCTCAGTTTGTCATTTGGCGATTCATTGTTTTATTTGCATTTTGAATAACCGCAGTCGCGGCAGAAATCACAGCCGGAGGCGTGTTCGAGTTGCCCTCGGCATTCGGGGCATTCGCCGATCATCGAAGACATTTGCGACTTTGTTTCAGGGATTGCCGCCGGAACTTCCGCCGCTATTTTGCTCATCCGGCGTTCGGAGGCGGGCAAGTTTTTCAAGCGGCGGTCAATCAGCAAAAGGCATTCGGCAATCGCCTGTTCGGGCGAGGTCAGAAGGCGTTCGTTAAACCAGACGGCGTGCGTTCCCGTCACTTTGTTCAGACTTCGGGCGACTTCTTTGGCATCGAATCCGCCGCGCAGCATTTTTGACGCAAGCAGCCCGACACCTTCGGAAATCGTTCCCGTCGCAAAAACTTCCAGAACATTTTGACCGTTATGATTGACCGTCACATAAAGATTGCGTCCATCAAAGGGAATGCGCCACGTCGAACCCTGAAGTTCTCGCGGGCGACCGATCTTTTCCGCTGTCGCCTTTTTACTTTCGGCAATCGGCTGAAGCGTCGCCAACTCATTGCAATCTTCAACGACGATAGTTTCCGCGTCCGTGTCCGCCGTTTCCGTTTTTTTGTCTTCGGCTTTAATCGAAGTCAAAACCTGTCCGTCGCGTGAACCGTCACGATAATACGAAACGCATTTGCAGCCCAGATCACGCGCCAGACGATAAAGCTCATCAACCGATTCGACCGTATCGTCATTCGCGCCGTTGCAGGTTTTCGACACCGAATTATCAACATTGCGCTGTGCCGCCGCCAGCACCTGAACGTGCTGTTTCGACGTGATATTTAGTGCCGAAATAAAATACGGCGGCAGTTTATCTTCGTTTTCAACGACGTGCTGCGCGGCGCGTTTGATTGATTCTTCGTCGGTTTGGTCAACCGTCATTCCCAACGCTTCCGCCGCCGAAGTATGAACGTAAGTGCGCGTTCCAATCGTGTCTTGCCGAACGTAAGCCCACGAAAAATTCGGCTCACAGCCGCTCGATGTTTCGGCGACCAGCGAGATCGTTCCCGTCGGCGCAATCGTCGTCGTTTCGTAATTGCGCGGCGTTAAAGCGATGTCGCGCGAGATGCCGATTTCGTCGTAGATAAATTTGTCGTAGGCTTCGCGGTTCGCTTCAAATTCAGGAAAAGTTCCTTTTTCCGCGCCTAACTTGAGCGATGCCTTCCACGACTCGCGGCGGACAAAACCCATTACGCGATCCATCAAATCAATCGAAGCCTGTTCGCCGTAAGTGATTTGCAGTTTCAAACACAAATCCGCAAAACCCATAATGCCCAAACCGACCGGACGAGTGCGTTTCACCACATCGTCAATGTCTTCAAGCGGAAAATCGCCCGCGTCAATCACGTTGTCCAAAAACTGTGTGCTTAACTGCGTCACCTGCGCCAGACGTTCCCACTCAACCGATTCGTCAGCGTTCGTGCCGTCGCCGACTTTTTTGTAAAACTTTGACAAATCAACCGAACCGAGGTTGCACGAATTGGAAAAATGGAGGAATTGCTCGCCGCACGGATTGCTGGCGTAAATAGGTCCCATTGATTCCATCATATGATTATGACGATTTACCTGGTCAATAAACGCGATTCCCGGTTCGGCGTATTTGTGCGCCGACGCGATGATTCGATTCCAGATGTCGGGCGCGTAGACCATTCCGACGGTTGGCGGTTTTTCAATCGCGCAGTCGGATAAATCATCACTTTCAAACGCGAGTTTGTCGGCAAACGTCACCGTTTCGCCGGTCGGTCGGCGATAAACGACGTAATCGGTTCCGGTCACGACATCGAAAACCGGCTGCGTCCACGCTTCGCCGTCAAATTCGGTCTGAAACCACTCTTTGTTATCAACCGCTTCTAAAAATCGGTCGGTAACATTGACGGAGATGTTGAAATTCGTCAACGAATGCTGGTCGTTTTTCGCGTGGATAAAGCGCAGCAGGTCTGGATGCGTACAGCGCATCATTCCCATGTTCGCGCCGCGCCGAACGCCGCCCTGTTTGACGACTTCGGTCATCGTGTTGACGATGTTCATAAACGACACCGGACCCGAAGCCACGCCGCGCGTCGAATTGACCATCGCGCCCATCGGACGGATAAATTCGTAGGTCATTCCCGTGCCGCCGCCGGTTTGATGAATCGTCGCGGCGGCTTTGGCGTGTTCCATAATGCCCGGAATCGAGTCCGGCACATTCAGAACAAAACACGCGGCGAGCTGTCCTTTCGGTTTACCGGCGTTGACCAGACACGGAGTATTCGGCACGAATTCGCGGTTGAGCATTATTTCCAGCATCGAGTTATAGAAATAATCGCGCATTATTGGATCGTGTTCGGCTTTCGAGACGTGACCGACGACGCGCCGCGCAATGTCCGTCCACGTTTCCAGCGGTTCGCCGTTCGCGTCCTTCAATGAATAGCGTTTGCTGACGACTTTTTCACCGTTCAAACCGATAGGTTTGATTTCTCGCCGGCGGGAAGTTCCCGTGCCGCTGCCGTTTGATTTTCCGTTTTTGGTGACTACTCCGCCCGACACCGAAGGCTCAAAGATTATACTCATATTTACTCACCTTTCCCCGCGCCTTCTGAAAGGCGACTTTCATTACATTTTAAAATTTTTGTTTGTTTAGCGCATTTATCAAATGCTGTTTTGGAAGCGTGATTTGCACTTCACCTGAGAAGATATGAATTGATTTTCTCTCAAGGTGAGTTGAAATATAGCGAACTTGGTCTAAGTTGTCAACAAAAAAATACACAATATATTGTGCCTGCCCGAAAAAAAATACCAAAATGTCCGGTAAGTTAATGTATTTCATTAGGTTCGGCGATTGAAACTTTTTTCCGCAGCGACGGATAAATTTTCGGCAGTGCGGAAGTTTGACTTTCGCACTGCCGATTACCGAAAATAAATAAATGGATAAACTTATACACGGAACCGCCGCCGACGGAACAGTGCGCGTAATGGCGGCAATCACCACCGATATTGTCGCCGAAGCGGTGCGCCGTCACCAAACTTCGCCGACCGTTTCCGCCGCGCTTGGACGAACTTTAACCGGAACGCTGCTTTTGGGTTCGAGCCTCAAAGACTTTGACCGTTTGACGGTGAAAATAGAAGCCGACGGCGCAGTCGAAGGAATCACCGCCGAAGCCCACGCGAGCGGCACAGTGCGCGGCTACGTCAAAAATCCGCACGCCGAACTGCCGCCGAAAGACAACGGCAAATTCGATGTCTCCGGCATTGTCGGCGGCGGAATGTTCTATGTTATCCGCGAATCGGGCTACGACATCGGCTTGCACCGCGAACCGTATATCGGCTCCGTGCCAATCGTATCGGGCGAGATTGCCGAAGATTTCGCTTTTTATCTGGCTAAATCCGAGCAAATT
>JAJAZE010000294.1 GCA_026785925.1 Pyrinomonadaceae bacterium | reverse complement strand
GTGACAGGTTGGTCGGGCGCGAATAAAAATTTGCGCTCGACAAGCTCAGGGATATTCATTTTTGTTAAAAAATTTACGGAAAAATTAGCGAACCGCTTGCCACAAATCGCCAACGGTGTGATTGGTTTTAATTAAAGCGTTTTTCGGAAACACCTTTTTGCCGTCCAACGCGAGTAGAAATTTTCGTGCATCTTCCGGGTGCGTCCGGCAGCGTTCGGCGGCGCGGTCGGCGCCGAACGGACTGTCCAGAATAAGGCGCCAAACCGTTTCTATTGTGTCCAGACGGCATTCAGGCTTGGCATTCGCGCCGAAACAAATCTCGCCTGACGAATCCAGATTCGGAAACGGCGCGTGGGAGATTTTCGATTTTTGGCTGATTGTTTTATCGAGCGTCGCCCAGAGATAGTATTTTTGTCCCAAACCGATGAGCAATAGCGTCGGGAGCGGAATTTCGATTTCGAGAACCGATTCGTCTTTTTCACTCGCCTCACGTTCGCCCATTGGTCGCGGATCGGTGATGAAAATCTTTCGCCGTCCGGCTGGCAAACAGCTTAAAATTTTATGCGTTTTCTTTTCCTGAGCAAATCGAACGACGTTCGCTTCAAGCCAGCCGGAATCGAAAGCGTCTTTGTCGCTAAACGCGCGCCCGATTTGCTTCGGGCTTAAAAATTTCGTGCGCTCGACGCTGCCTTCGCGCCATTTGAGCTGATAATGACCTTCGAGAAAAAATAGCGCGGCTTTCGCTTCCGCAGGCGGCGCAAAGAAATTTTGGTTTTCTAATTGGCTCATAATCTGGAAAAAGAACGCTCATCAAAAACTCAAAGCGGCTTCAAACGGTCGGTCGTCATCCGCGAGAATGTTTATCAGCAACCCTCGCTCATACTCCGTTTTATCTGCCGCTTTCTTTTGTTTCTCTTTTGCCGGCAGCCGTCCCGTATTCCAGATCGTGATGAGTTCTTTGAAAGTCGAACGCGCGTCGCGGGCGATGTCTTCGTCGAGGCTGTCCATACTCGCAAAATAATCTTTTACGCCGGAATAATCGGTTTTCAATTTTTCCAAATTTTCCAAAGACCATTCGTAAAGATCGAGCGGCTGGCAATACGTCGTGTCAATGAACGGATTGCCGGAATCGTGAAAAATAAACTCAATTAAATGCAAAAATCGCTGAATCTTCTGATTATCGCGCCCACATTCAAGAACCGAAAAGTGCGGTGTCGCGCGTTCGATTTGCGGCAGGTCTTCAAACCTGACATCGAAGCTCGCCAGCATATCCGTCCAATTTTCGTCCAGTGCGTCTGTGTCGCGCCACAAAAAGGCGGTGATGGCGAATTGCAAGCACGGGCGAAAATGCTGCCATTCGAACTCGTCGCAGCAAAGATCGTAATTGACTGACTCAATCGGAATATGGTCGAAACGAAAGTCGGACCAATCGAGCCACGAACAAAGCGGAAAATAATGTTCGTTAACCAGCTCGATAAACTCAATCTCGCGCTCGGTGTGGCAATCGTTATAGCCCGTCCGGTGAAAACTCGCGCGCGAGGCTTTCCATTCTTTCGGGAAAATTTTGCGATAAAGCCCATAAAGCTGTTCGTGCTCTAATTCCGAGTGGATGTAACCGATTGCGTCCGAAAGCGAAGCGCAGGCGGCTTTCCACTGCAAATACGATACGGTTTTGTTCAAACGCCCGCGAAAGTTCCCGCCGTTTCCCTCGCCCGCTCGTCTTTGCCTGTTTTTCTCAATCAACTGACGGGCTATGCTCGGAAGTTTGGAGACGGATTTTGCGCGTCCATTTCCTGTTTGAGCCATACGATCTAAAACCCAACCGGAATCTCCGGCGGGTGAAATTCGCTCGTTAAGGTTGCCAATTCCGCGAACTGCTTTTTCATTTCCTTGTCGTCCGTTTCAATTTCGCGCAGATATTTGCCTACTCGCTCAATGTCGGCGAGTGTCATTCGCCCGGGTGCCGCGCCGCCTTCGTCGCCATTACGCTGATAAAGACTTTCGGCAAGCTCGTAAATTTGGTGGGCAGTTTCCGGCGCGCGGGCGAGTCGCCGCAAAACGGTTTCGGTCGCATCCGTTTCGCGGCGGTCATTTTTGCTTTTCGTTTTCACGTTTCTTTCACCGCTCACCGCGCCTATCCTTTATGCTCCGCTCTTTTGACAATCGAAACAATCATCTGTCCCGCGCGTGTTTCGCGCGAGATGTTTGCATTTTTGATTGACGGGTAATGCGGACTCAAAGCCGCCTTGAGCAGTTCGTCATCGGCGGCAATTGACACGGGCAACGGAAATTCCTGCCCTTCGATTTTGACCACCGCTGATGTCGCTTCTGTTTCCGTCTTTTCGGCTTGTTGAACGGTCGCCGCATTCGGCGCGCTCGCTGTCGTCGCGGTTGCGCCCGTGCTTTCCGCCGCCAAAGTTTCAGTTTCGTTGTTTTCTTTTTCGGAATTTAAATTTTCGCTCATAATTTTTCTGCTTTTTTAGAACAGGCTCGGCTGCACGTTATTCGCCGCCGCGATTTGCGATTGCGGAATAGGCGCGACGGGCGCGGGCTGCGCCGCCGAGTTTTCTTTTGTCGCCGCGATTTCGACTCGGTTTTCCACGGTTTCAGTCCCGCTCAAATTCTGCGTTTGTTGCTCGCCGCTGGTTTTTTCGCCGTTTGCAGCAACGATTTCCGGTTTGGTCGACGCGGGCGTAGCTATTGATGTTTTCGTGGTCGCCGGCTTTTTAGCCGTTTTGGTTTTCGACTGGCGAAGCTGCTCGATATATTTGGCGGGCAGAGTTTGTTTTAATC
>JAJAZE010000293.1 GCA_026785925.1 Pyrinomonadaceae bacterium | reverse complement strand
TCGGAAAACTTGTCGGCGAATCGGGAAGTTAAGACAATCAATTTGCCGATTTTGCCGCGTGAAATCAATTCGGCGAACAAAAAATCGAAGGCAATCGAGGCTGAAAATCTCGAACCGAATCCGGCGGCAGACGAACGGCTGCTCGCCGCGCTGCCGCCGGATTTTCGCGTTCGATTTCAAAATGCCGTGCAGACGCAAAAAATCGAACTGCCCGCGTTCATCGCCGAATTGCGTGAAGACAGCAATCTGCGCGGCGCACCGAACGATGAAAAAAAACAGATTCTTTCGCCGAACGCGCAAGCCGTCAGAGATTTGCGTCCGACTTTCAGATGGCGCAAGTTTGCCGCCGCCGGCGAAAGTTACGTCATCACGATTTATGACAAAGACTTTAATCAAGTCGTCGTCAGTCCGGTTTTGCAGGCGACGAAATGGCAATCGAATGTGTCGCTGGAACGCGGGAAAATTTACAAGTGGCAAATCAAAACCGCCGGGTCTGCCGAAACTTTCGCGGCGCGATTCAGAATTTTAGACGCAAAGGCGGCTGCCGGATTGAGAGAAATCGAAATCGCCGCGCCGCGTTCGCCGCTCGTGCGCGGCATCGGCTACGCGGCGGAAGGACTTTTAACCGAAGCCGCGCAGGAATTTCAAAAAGAAATCAACAAAAATCCGCGCGGGAAATTAGCGCAGAAATTGAAAGATTCGCTCATCAAAAACCTGCAACGCTAATCATCAAAAATCACCAAAGCCGCCTTTCCGGTTGGTCGGCAGCAAATCGGTGCGGCTTGAAAATTTTGAGCGAACGTCGAACTCAAATTACCCGGAATAAAGCACACTGTTTGGCAGGTGAAAATCGAGTAAATAATTTTATTTGAAAATAACTCTTCCAAATAATTGAAAAATAGATAAAATAGTAGAGAAGTTTTTCCAAATCAAAAAACCAGAGAGAATATAAATGCTACCAAAAGAAGCTGATGAAGCACTCGCGCCTTCGGAAAGGCGGCACTCAGACCGTAAAAAGCTGATTATCAACGTGAATTACGAAGGCGGCGACGGAACCGGCATTGCGAACACGCGCGACATCGGCATCGGCGGTTTGTATATGATTACCAACGCGCCGCTCGACATCGGAACTCCGCTTTTTATGCGGATGAGCATCGGCGGCGAAGAAATCGGTTTGGACGGCGTAGTCACTTACACCGACCCAAATCACGGAGTCGGCATCCGTTTTCAAGCCGTTTCGGAAAAAAATGAAGCCATTCTCAAACGCGAATTACATCTTGAATAATTGAACAGTTATCAGTTATCAGTTATCAGTTATCATAAATTAAGTTGTTAACCGCGTTGATTGATAACTGCTGAGTAGCCGCAAAAAAAATATGAAGTATTTTGCTCCACTGCTTAACCGATAACCGATAACCGATAACTGCTTAACCGATAACTGATAACTGACAACTGATAACTGCTAACTGCTAACTGATAACTGATAACTATGTTTGAACCATACACGCTCGGCATCGAAGAGGAATTTCAGATCGTTGATCCGGTGAACCGCGAGTTGAAATCGCACGTTTCGGAAATTCTCGAAGAAGGCAAGCTGATTCTCGGCGAAAAATTGAAGCCCGAAATGATTCAGTCAATGATTGAGGTCGGCACGGGAATCTGCCACAACATTCAGGAAGCGCGGGAAGATTTGACCCGTCTGCGCTGCATTATCTCGATGCTCGCCCGCAAAAAAGGGATGGAAATCGTCGCCGCTTCGACGCATCCGTTTTCGCACTGGGGCGATCAAAAAATTTTCGATGACGAACGATACACGTTTCTCGTCGAAGAATTGCAGATGGTCGCTCGTTCGCTGCTGATTTTCGGTTTGCACGTTCACGTCGGCATCGAAGACAAAGACCGCCAGATTCATCTGATGAACGCCGCCCGTTATTTTCTGCCGCACGTTTTGGCGTTGACGACATCAAGTCCGTTTTGGCTCGGACACAACACGGGTTTGAAATCATATCGTTCGGAAGTTTTCAAAAAATTTCCGCGCACCGACATTCCCGATCACTTCGACAATTATCAATCTTACGAGCGATACGTTGACACGCTCGTTAAGATGAATTGCATTGACAACGCGAAAAAAATCTATTGGGACATTCGCCCGCATCCGTTTTTTCCGACGCTCGAATTTCGCATCTGCGACATTCCGACCAGAGTTGACGACACCATCGCCGTCGCCGCTTTGTTTCAAGCGATTATCGCCAAACTTAACCGGATGATGGATAAAAACTGGGGTTTTCGGCTTTATCGCCGGATGTATATTCAGGAAAATAAATGGCGGGCGGTGCGTTGGGGTTTGGACGGAAAATTGTTAGATTTGGGCAAGCAAAAAGAAGTCCCGACTAAAGACTT
>JAJAZE010000292.1 GCA_026785925.1 Pyrinomonadaceae bacterium | reverse complement strand
GCGCAATCCGTCCCGGTTGCATTGAGCGCGTGAGCGCGAAAAAGCCTTGCGACGGCTTTGAGCTTTCATCGCAGCGAGTATTTTTTCGCACCGAAGCGATGCTCAATGGTAACCGGGACGGATTGCGCTCCAGTCGTGTTTCTCGTTTTGCGTAACATCAGTAATAAATTACCGGTTGGCTTCGGGCAGCAGTTCATAGTTGCCCATCTGCCGGTTGTGCGCGTCGAGTGCGCCCATCGCGTCGGCGGTTTGATCGAGCATTTGTTTGGTCATCGCAATCGAATCGCTCAACTGCTCAAAATCGAGCAGGGAGAATTTCTCCGGCGTGGACATCGTGACGATTTCGTCGTTCAGATAACCGAAAAAGTTTTCGATGGACTGCAATTGTCCTTCGACCAATTTGACGCTGCGCTCCAACTCGTCAAACGAACCTAAGCGGCGTTTTAAAATTTCGACGTTGGTTTGCTGAACGCGGCGCGTTTTTTCGTCGGGCGAACTCTCGGCGGCGCGAAAGGCTTGCGAAAGCTGGTTGTGAACGGCTTGCCGGTTGATTGATTTCAGATGCTGTTTGCGGCGGCGGTAAACGTCCAAAAGATCAACGAAATCTTCCCAACGCTGTTCGAGCGAAGTCAGATTCGACGGCAACTCTTTCGAGCCGGTAAATTTGAAATAATTATCCTGAATTTTATCTTTCTGCCAGCGCAGATATTCGACCGCTTCACGTTCGCGCGGCGTAAAAGTCTTGATTAATTTGTCGCGCGTCGCTTTGTTGAGCTGAAACAAACGTTCTTTCTCGCGCTTGTTGACCAGTTGGCGATAAAGCGGCAGATTCGGAATGATGAGCAGATAAGCAATCTCGAAAATCAACGCGACGAGCAGCGGAATGAAACTCTGCGTGTAAGCCGCCGCGACCGCAAAACCCGCCAGACCCCAGAAGTTAACCGGCTCTTTGAGAGCTTCTTTGGCGTAAGATGAATTGAATTTGCTGATTCCCTGCTGATATTTTGCGATGTCTGCCATAGATATTACTAGATGCAATTTCGGGCGTTCGGGTTTTGCGAATTATTTCACGAACTATTTTTCCTTTGATTCTTCGATCAAAACCTGATCGAGCGTGATTTCGTCCGGCACTTGCGAATTGGCGGAAATCTGTTTGCCGCTCGTATTCGAGCCGCTGCCGAGCATTCCCATATTCTGCTTATATTCGAGCAGTTTATCCTGGAGTTGAATGTCCATCGCTTCGCGTTCGATGTCCTGCATTTTCGAGTCAACCGAAGATGAGCCGAGTTGGAGTTTGGCTTCGGCGGCGGCAACGCGACGGTCAATTTTCTCGCGCATCTCATTAAACGTCGAAGCGTCGTCGCCGATATTGAAAGTCTCCATCGTCTGCGCCAATTGTTCCTGGAGCTTTGCCTGTTTTGACGCGCTGATTAACTGCATCGCTTCGGCGGTGCGCTTCTGCATCTGCAAAACGTAATTATCGCGGGCTTTCAAAGCCTGCTGCGAGGCACTTGAGGCTTGTTCGAGTTGACTACCGGTTTTCTGCAAATCCACCTGCGCCTGCTGCAATTGCCCGATATACTGCGTCGCAACATCGTCGCGTCCGAGTTTGACCGAGGCTTTGATTTTAGAGTCCAGATCAACGACCTGTTCGCTCAAACGCTCTTTATTTTTCGCCAGCAGGCGTTCGGTCGCCATCACCTGCGCCACCGAATTATTCAAATCCGGCACGCGGTCGCGCATATCGCGGATGGTTTGCTGAAGCACCATTTCCGGGTTTTCCACTTTGTCCAACGCCGCGCCGGTTCCGGCGCGAAACATTCGCATAATTCTTGCCAACAATCCCATTTGTTTTTTCCGCTCCTAAAAATTTGCCTGCTCAAAAGACCTTTTCGCACAACCTTTACGACTCGAAATCAGTCGAAGTTGCAAAACAGAATTTCAGTATAACAAGAAAAGAGCAAACGCTGAAATATATTCACGAAAATCTTGCGCGACCGCTGTCAAACACTCGGACGGCGGTTAAGATGCAGTTTTCACACTGCTTCCAACCGATTGCTTCGACCAAATACCGGCGATATTTGGCTGCTCATCCGACTTGAAACATCATTAGATGTTCCGACAAAGTTAAAAGTAGTTAAGCTACT
This sequence comes from Pyrinomonadaceae bacterium, assembly GCA_026785925.1. Taxonomy (GTDB): domain Bacteria; phylum Acidobacteriota; class Blastocatellia; order Pyrinomonadales; family Pyrinomonadaceae. Next base: position 101 of record JAJAZE010000292.1, on the reverse strand, counting down.
GCTCGTTCTTTGAAAATCTTAGTTTATTAAATCGGCAAATTGAATCAGTCCGACGATTGCCGATGCGGTCATCGAAAATAATCCGGTGGCTAATCTATATT
>JAJAZE010000291.1 GCA_026785925.1 Pyrinomonadaceae bacterium | reverse complement strand
GCGCAATCCGTCCCGGTTGCCATTGAGCATCGCTTCGGTGCGAAAAAAAATACTCGCTGCGATGAAAGTTCAAAGCCGTCGCCAGGCTTTTTCGCGCTCACGCGCTCAATGCAACCGGGACGGATTGCGCTCCAGTCACTTGCGTAACATCAGATAAACTTTGAACCTTGAACTTTGAACCTTGAACTTGAACTTGAACAAGATGAGCAAGCGTCTTCAAGATTTGGCAACGCCGTTATCCAAAATTCGCAAAAACGCGGGGCAGTTTTTTCTGCGCCCGTTTGAAGGTTTGTCTGCCAAGCGGAGATTTTGGTGCGGTTTTACGCTGCTGTGCGTTTTGACGACGATCCTGATTAGCAATCCGTTTTGGCGTAATTCTGTTGAGCAGTATAAAGAAGGCGACATCGCCCGCGAAAGTATTATTTCACCCGCCGATATTTCCGTTACTGACGCGGAAGAAACCGAACGAATCAAATTGTCGGCGCGGTCGAGTGTTCAGCCGATTTTTATCTACGAATCGAAACGGGGCGACGAAGCCGTGCAGAGTTTTCGTTCGGCGTGGGAAAGTCTGGCGCGGAAAAATGCAAACTCGAACGCCAACAACAAAACGAACGCCAATGATAAATTTGAAGCGCAGATTGTCTGGACGGGCGCGGGCGGCGCAGAAGTCGGCAAAGTTTTCACGGCGCGGAAGTTTAGCAGCAACGAACTCGAATCAATCACGCGAATTTTGCGCGAAAACGCCGACGGTTCGATTTACGGCGATCAGGATCGGCAGTATTTTCAGGAAGAAATCAGTCTCAACGACCGGCAGAAGCCGAATCAGCAATCGGTCGTGAAAATGCCGGAAAGCAATATGACCGCACTATCGGAAGCGCGTGACAAATTGAGAAACGGACTCGGACAAATTAGAAGTTTGTCGCCGAAGGAAGTCGAAGCGTTCGATGCCGCGCTCGCGCCGCTGATTCAGCCGAGCATTATTTACGACGGCGTAGCGACCGACAACGCCCGTCAATCAATTGAAAAAACGGTTCCGCCGGTGACGATTTCGCTGAAGCGCGGGCAAACCATCGTCCGCGAAGGCGACACGATCACGCCGTCGGTGTTGTCGCAAATCTCCGCCATTCGCAGTTACAGCGATTCGACCCGGCGGCTCAATCGTTTTTTCGGGTTGCTCGCGCTCGTCTGCGCTCTGTTCTGGATCGCCTGGAAATTTATCGAGCATCGCGGTGTGATGCCGCGTTTGGTTTTGTCCGAAGAAAAAACCTTTGCGCTGTTCGGCTTCGTCGTGCTGGCGCAGACGACTTTGATGTCGGTGTTTTTCCGGCTCGCCGAATTTACCGCCGCGCAAAATGTCAAAGCTCCGCTTAACGATCCAACGCTGTGGGCTTTCGCCATTCCGTTTGCTTTCGGAAGTTTGCTGATGACTTTGCTCGCCGACCGGAAAACGGCACTTTTTACGGGAATTTTTCTCGCGCTGATCGCCGGACTGTTAGCTCCGAAAAGTTTGGAATTCGCGCTGTTTGCGGCGATTACTTCGGCGGTCGCAGTTTATGGAATCGGGCGTTACCGCTCGCGTTCGTCGGTGACGACGGCGGGCGTTCTGGTCGGTCTGGCGAGCGCGGCGACGGCGGTCGCGTTGATCGGTTACACGCAGCAGCCGTTTATTTTGAACACGGTCGCGCTCGCCGTCGGCTGCGGTTTGGCGGGCGGGCTGATTACGTCGGCGGTGACGGCGGTTTTTCTGCCGCTCTACGAAACCTTTTTCGGCATTTTGACCGATGTCAAATTGTTGGAATTATCAAACGCCGATTTGCCCGCGCTCGGACAATTGGCAATGCGCGCGCCGGGAACGAACCAGCATTCCCACGCCGTCGGTCAGTTGGCGGAAGATGCCTGCCGCGTCGTCGGTGCGAACGCGCTTTTAGCCAGACTCGGCGCACTTTATCACGACATCGGCAAAGCCGCCGCGCCCGAACATTTTGTCGAAAATCAACTCGGCAAAAATCCGCACGACCGTTTGAAACCGGCACAGAGCGCGAAAATCATTATCAGCCACGTCACTTACGGAATAAAATTGGGCAGGGAAATGGGTTTGCCGCAGCGGATTATTGATTTTATCCCGCAGCATCACGGCACGCGAACTTTGCATTATTTTTTCCGAAAAGCGCAGGCTGAAGCGCGTGAGAATGAAGAAATCGTCGAAAACGATTTTCGTTATCCGGGACCGAAACCGCAGTTTAAAGAAGCGGCGATTATGATGATTGCCGATTCGTGCGAAGCCGCTGCGCGTTCGCTCGCCGAACCGACACCGGAAAACATTCGCTTTATCGTGACGAAAATCATTGACGCGATTTTGTCCGACGACCAGCTCGACGAATGCGATTTAACGCTGCGCGAGTTGACGCAAATCCGTGAAGCGATGATTAAATCGCTCGTGGCAATTTATCATTCGAGAGTGACTTATCCCGGCTACACGCCGCCGAACTCGATTCGCACGTTGATCGGGGCTGCCGAAGATTCTCAAGAACGCGGAGTGCAGTATCGAGACCCGGCGGAAATTCCCATCAGTCGCGGCGGCGAAGTCGAAGACGAAGCGATTGAACGCTCGCCCCAGCCGGACAAAGCCGAAGCCAAACACGGCTGAAAAAGGTAAAACACAAATTAAAATCCAATTAAACATTCGCCGTTTTTGACTGGCAAATAAACGCTTTGACGACGCTTTAAATGTCGAGCGGGCTGCGAACGCCGAGTTTGTTTTGCTGTAAAACGTGCGTGTAAATCATTGTCGTCATCAGCTCTTTATGTCCGAGCAAATCCTGAATCGTGCGAATGTCCGAGCCGTTTTGCAAAAGATGGGTGGCAAACGAATGACGCAAAGTATGGCAGCTCGCGTGTTTTTCGACGACGGCTTTGTTTAGACCGACTTTGACGGCTTTCTGCAAACCGGATTCGGATAGATGATGTCTGCCTAATTTGCCCGTGCGCGGATTGCGGCTGATTTTGTGCGAAGGAAAAACGTATTGCCATTTCCATTCGCAGGCGGCATTCGAGTGTTTGCCGTCGAAGGCGAACGGCATCAAAACCGCGCCGAGTCCGCCTTTTAAATCGCTGCCGTGCAGAGTTTTGACGCTGACCAGATGTTTTTGCAGCGGCTCGACGACTTTTTCCGGCAAAATCGTAAAACGGTCTTTGCCGCCCTTGCCGGCGCGGACGGTGATTTGTTTATAGCCGAAATCCAAATCTTTAACGCGCAGACGCAAACATTCTTTCAGCCGCAGTCCCGCGCCGTAAAGCAGATTTGCCATCAGCCAATGAACGCCGCTCAGATGCGACAAAACCGCCGTCACTTCCTCGCGGGTCAAAACCACCGGCACTCTGGTTAATTGTTTAGCGGACGTGAACGAGCCGCCGAGCCGGTCGAGTTCGATACCGAGAACTTCCTTATACAAAAACAGAAGGGCAAACATCGCCTGATTCTGCGTCGCCGCCGCCACGTTTTCATCAACCGCCAGGTGCGTCAAAAACGCGCCGACTTCGCTTGCGCCCATCTCGTTCGGATGGCGAATGTGGTGAAAAAAGATATACTTTTTGATCCAGTAAATATAAGTTTTTTCCGTCGTAAGACTATAATGGCGAGTCCGCATCACATCACGAACCTGATTCAAAAGAACTGACATATTTTTATTGGTCGCGGTTTTTTTACTTGTATCGGTTAAATTTATTTAACCGATGTCGGTTCAATTTATTTAACCGACATCGGTTCAATTTATTTAACCGACATCGGTTCAATTTATCTAACGGACAATTAAACTATGCCAAATAAAGCCAAAAAGCAAACACCCACTTGCGGAAAGCCGAAACTTAATGTATGAATTAACAAATTAAAACGGAAATATTTTCCGTATAATACAAAGTTCGGCGGCGAATATGCCGATTTATACGAGCGTCAGCTTTTGGAAGAAGAATTGGAGGCAACTGATTAAAGATTATGACGAGCAATCAATGGAGTCTATCATTTTTCTTGGCTGATTTTGACTTGATTGGTCTTTTCGCCCTTAGCAACTTCCAAATAATACTGACGGTTATCTCACTAATTATCGCATTTTTGATGATTGTCTGGGTCGCCTTCATTTTTGCACATAAAGCAGAAGAAAAAAACCGTCCGTTAATAGAGAAAACTATGTCCGAAACAGCTTCCAAGTTCGGGAAAGTTATTTCTGTTGATGCGTTGCGCTCTGGTCGTAATCAAACGATTTTCGAGAATGTTCTTTCTGTTGATGCGATGCGCTTTGAGCGTAATCAAACGATTTTTGACGCTAAAATTGAATTGCTTGCTAATGTATTGGCTTCTAATTCTAAAGAAACTCTATTTTCAGTTCAATTTAACTTACCGAATCTTCAAGAGAAATTCTTTATCCAGCACCGATCCGTTTTCTCAAAATACTCCAACGATTGCCAACCGATTCCACTTTCTGTCGCGCCGAAAGATTTCATTTTTCATAGCCTTAACGCTCAATTTTTGTTGTCTTTACTTGAAAAAGAGAAAATTCTCGCAGAAATTTACAATTATCCAAGCGATTGGCTCAACAGATTTAGAATTGCCTTTGAAAATGGCGTGTTTATTATTACTTGGAGGAAATCTGGAGAATGGGCGCGAAATAATCCTGAAAGACTTCAGAGACTTGAGCAAATTTGTCAAACAGCAGTAATTTTCTATGATGAATTATTAGAAAGATAAATTTTGAAATAAGAATGGAGAAAACCGAGTGAAAAGACCACATCTCGCGTGTTTTGAGAAGCGTCCTAAAGATTAAGACGCGCCGAACAATTCAATGGACGTGAGGGCGAAACAGCGACTTTGTTTTCAACCTTGTCCGTTAAACTCGAAGTTGCGTGTCGGCGGTTTCGCCCCACGTCATCTCAAGCGTTAGATGGCTTTTGGGCTTCCGAAATAGATTCGTATTCCCAGCCAGTTTTTGAAAATGGAGATTATGCGACACAAATTGTTTTTGAGAGGCTTAATTCTTCTTTCGGTATGTTTCGTTCCTGTTCAGCCGTTGGCGCAAACGAAGCCCAAACTGAAAGCCCCCCGACAAACTGAAAAAGTTGACGCTTATGTGCGGGAGAAAATGTCGGCGAGGCATATTCCCGGCTTGTCGCTAGCTGTGGTGCGCGATGGAAAAGTAATTCTCGCCAAAGGTTATGGAATGGCAAATCTGGAATTGTCGGTTTCGGCAACCGATAAAACCAACATCCCGAT
>JAJAZE010000290.1 GCA_026785925.1 Pyrinomonadaceae bacterium | reverse complement strand
GAGAAATTCGTCGGTTGACATATAATAACCGTCCGTCCACACGCCGAGCTTCGGATAATCGTTAAATTTGACGTTCGGCATCACGAATTCATAAACATAAAATTCGCCGGTCGGGTCGGCGGTTCTCGAGACGGCGATCAGTTGGCGAAACGGCGGGAAATTGTTGCAGAATTGGCTAATCAGCCAGCGGTCGGCGAGCGCGTCATACAAAACAATCGGGTCGCCGTCGTTGCGCGTCGAACAGGGCGTTCCGAGCGTCGAGAAAATACTGCTCAACTTAAAAGGCGGTGTCAGCGCAACGCCGTTTTTATCGAAAATGCGCGTCAGGATATTGACCGATTGAACGTAATGATTCGGTCCGACATCGCCGTTCGGATCGGGCGGAACGACGCGAAAACCGTAAGCGGCGGCGTTGTTTTCGTTTGATAATCCGTCGAATGAAAGCAGCGGCGCGGGCATCGGGGCGGCGGAAATCCCGGCAAGCGAAGCATCGGAATCGTGCGCCGCGTCAACTTTCAGCTTGCGATAGCGTTCTTTATTCGGCACATCGCGCGTCTGTTCGGCGGCGCGTCCCATTTTCCCGCTGGTCGCGCCGTCGGCGGGCGACGCGGGCGCGAAGCTGCTCACTTTCGCCGACACGCCGAACGCGACGGCTCTGAACGATTGCGGTTTGATTTCCGAGAGATTTTGAGATTGTTGAATCGGTGTCTGATTCGCTTCACTCTGCGCCGCCGGTCGGTAAGCGAAAAATGAACCGGCAAAAAGAATGACTAAAGTTAAAGCAAGCCGTTTTTTCATTGTTCCGTAAAAATCCTTTTTTTATTTGTGATGGAAACAATGTTAGCGAAATTTCGACTTTTCGTGAAGTGAATTTGATGTTGTGGGCGCAAAAACTCGAAATTAAAACGAAACGTCTCCGCGCTGACTTCCCCCGTTTTTGAGTTTTGGACGGACGCGAAAGTTTTGTTGTCGTAATTTATTTCATTTAAGTAGTTGAGAAAATTTGAGGCGGCTAAATATTGGAGCGCGGGCATCCTTGCCCGCGTGTTTTCCTTCTATTACAGGCAGGCAAGGATGCCCGCGCTCCGACTTGCGCGTCCGGCTTTTCCATTTAACTTAATTCTTTCGCAGACGGAGCGCAGGCAGCCTTGCCTGCGTGTGGAGAATCAAGAAGAAAACACGCAGGCAAGGCTGCCTGCGCTCCAATCAATCAAATCTAATCTAATATTGTTGGGGTGCTTAACCTCATTCCTACTTGATTGGAAAACTTTACTTATTGAAGACGACAAAGAGGTTTATCTACAAGCACCACGACTTTTCTTGCAAACTGTGATTCATTTATATAACTAAAGGCTTCTCCGCCTCCGCAATAACGATAATAATTAGCCTTTTTATATTTTGCAGTTTCGTCGGGAAAGCGTCCGCTGCTGCTATCTGCTTTTTCTCTCTCTTCCGGGGTTTCGATAGTCTCTAAGCTGGTATGAATTTCTATACTTAAAGCTATCGGCGACGGAAATCTCGTTTTAACCAAATCAAAAACTTTCCTCAAATTTTCTTCATTGTATTGACTCTCTTCCATTAGAATCTCAATTCTTCTCTGATCAAAAGCTAATTTGATAATGTCGTTATAAACGATGACATAACGAATGGGAGACAAATAGCGGGATTCTTCCGTCATTCGCCGTGATTTCTCTAACGGGGTTTCTTGCTGCGCCAAAATGTTTGAGCTGAAAAACAAAATTAGTCCAAACGAAAATAATAAAGTGGTGAAATTTTTCATATAAAATACTCCTTAACTTTCCTCATCAAAATCCCGCGCCGCGATCTCGCGCATTACGCGGCTCACCAAATCGTAGGAAAAGCCCTGCCGCAAAAGGTAATCGTAAAACTTTTTCGAGTCTTCGCGCGTTTCGGGTTTGCCCTTTAACCGGAGACGTTTGGCGACGGCGCGTTCGATGATTTCGGCTTCGGGCGTTTCTTCAAAAGCCGTCTCAATCGCTTTGGCGACCGTTTCCTTATCGAGCTTTTTCATCGCCAGCTTTTGCTGCAAAACTCGCTTGCCAATCGGTTTCTGGCGAATCTGCGAGGCGGCGAAGTCTTTGGCAAACTGCCCGTCGTTTAAATAGCCGTAGCCTTCGAGCTTGACAATGACTTCTTCGACAATCGCCGAGTTCGTCCATTCTTTTTCCATCAAACGCGAGCGCAGTTCGACGACCGAGCGCGGTTTGTAGCCGAGCAGATTAACGGCGCGGTCAAACGTCTTCTGGCGGGCGCGTTCGACATTTTTAATGACGCGCTCTTCGTCGGGTTTAATTTCAATGCGCTTTTTCCACATTTGTTCGGTCAGCAGTCAGCAGTGGGCAGTTCAGTATTTAGCTGCTGATAAAATTTTAACTTCTTGAACTTGCAAATCCAAAGTCCAAAATCCAAAATCCAAAATATGATTGACGGCATTTTAATCGTAGACAAACCGGAAAATTTCACTTCACACGATGTCGTCGCGCGGCTGCGGCGCATTCTAAAAACCAAGCGCATCGGACACACGGGAACGCTCGACCCGTTTGCGACCGGCGTTTTGGTGATGCTCGTCGGCAAGGCAACCAGGCTCGCGCAGTTTTTAGATAAAGACGCGAAAGAATACGAAGCCGTCGTGCGTTTCGGATGTGCAACCGACACGGGCGACCGGACAGGCGAATTACGAATTACGAATTACGAATTACGAGATTTTTCCGAAGACGAACTTGAAACGGTTTTGGTAAATTTTCGCGGCGAAATCGAGCAAACGCCGCCGATGTATTCGGCGAAGAAAGTTGACGGCGTAAAACTTTACGAGTTAGCGCGGAAAGGCGTTGAGATTGAGCGCAAACCCGTCAAAATTTCGATTTATGAATTAGAAACGATTTCGCCGCCGGGAACACAAAGCGGCACAGAGGAAAAGACCAAAAACCAAAAACCAAAAACCAAAGACCACGCGCTTCGCGTTAAGTGTTCCGCCGGAACTTACATTCGCACTTTGGCGGAAGACATCGGCAGAAAACTCGAAGTCGGCGCACATCTGGCGGAACTGCGGCGCACGAAGGCGGGAAAGTTTGATTTAGCGAAAGCGGTAACGATTGAAGAATTGGAAACGATAGTTTTCGAGAATCGTCTGGACGAAGTTTTAATCTCGATGAACGAAGCCGTTTCGCATCTGCCGCCAGTCGTTTTGAGCGCACAGGAAATTGAAGACACGAGCCACGGTAAGCGGCTAAACTTGGCAAACGATGATTGGGCGGATAATCAAACGGTGCGAATGATTGACGAAGCGGAAAATCTAATCGCCGTCGGTTTTTATATCAAAGCCGAAAACTTTATTCAACCGAAACTCGTTTTAATATAAAATCAGCGAAAGAGGAAAGTTTATGAATAAGAAAAATTTGGCTCTCGGAATCGGCGGCGCAATCGGCGCGATTATCGGCGTAAAAATGCTGACGCGGGCGCGTTCGGTTGATTGGAAAACGGTTTCCGATAAAGTTCAACACGCGGAAAATTCGCACTTCGCGGAAGTTGACGGCGCGACCGTTCATTTTCAGGAATTCGGCGAACAAACTAACCCGACCGTTTTTTTGATTCACGGCTACACGGCTTCGACTTACATCTGGAATACTACTGCGCCGCTGCTTGCCGCGCAGAACTTTCACGTCGTCGCGGTTGATTTAGTCGGTTTCGGCTACTCGGACAAACCCGCATCGTTCGATTACACAATCGCCGCGCAAGCCCGAATGATCGAGCGTTTGATGAATCGTCTGGGCATCGGGAAGGCGACGATGATCGGCAGTTCCTACGGCGGCGCGGTGGCGGCGACGCTCGCGCTCGATTACGCCG
>JAJAZE010000289.1 GCA_026785925.1 Pyrinomonadaceae bacterium | reverse complement strand
TCAAGAAATGGCAAACGGAGGTGGAAATCATCAAACGCGCGTTGCCGAAAGAATGAGCAGGAAAGAAAAACCAGACTAAAACCAAAAAAACGCGCTCAAAAAGCAGAGCGAACTATGAGAGGTTTGGTCAAAAGTCTAAAAAAAGTAAATATGAACTGTTAAAAGAGACAGGTTATCAGGGAAGTTTGGGAATAATTATTTGTGATGGATTGGGTAATATATTTAATAAAATTGGGGAATCAAGTGCTTATAATGCAGGTGAGGTTATTTATGAGTTTCTTTATAATCATACGGAAGTCAGTTTTGTCTTAACTATAAATTCTAAGAATGAACCTCACAATTTTTTCGCTGGAATGCCAAAAATCAAAATTGACTTATATGAGGGAGCATCATTTGATAAAGTAAGGAATGAAGCCGCTCAACTTTTCCAAGACGACTTAGCAGAGAAATTTCCACAACCTGTCAGAAGCGTGTTGGACGCTAAAAATTTTTTGAACAACGTAAAGCAAAATTTAGAAGAAATATATTCCAAAGGACATTTTGGATTTGCCATTTCCGATTACGAATTAAAAATTTCTCCTCGAATTTTGCTTGAATTATTATCAGGAAAGTTAACACAAGAGAAATTTATTAAAACTTACCAAATGAAAGATAATAATTATGTCTATAATTTCATTTCAGAAATGATTCAAGAAGGAAGGCTTATAGCTGAATCAAGCATAGAAAAATCTGAATATGAACAAGATGATGATTGGATAGTTTTTAGATTTGGAGAAACCGACGCGGCTGTTTCACCATTCAAAATGCCAGATAAAGAAAAATGATTTTGGAGATTATATTTTGCATCACGAACTTATTTTAATTCTCGATTTCGGCTCGCAATACACGCAGCTTATTGCGCGGCGGGTGCGTGAGCTTGGCGTTTATTGCGAGATTGCGCCGTTTCATCTCGCGCTTGAGAAGATTGCGGCGAAAAATCCGAAAGGCGTGATTCTTTCCGGCGGTCCGAATTCGGTTTATGAAACTGACGCGCCGCAGGTTTCGGAAGGTTTTTACGAGCAAATCAACGCGCCGATTCTCGGCATTTGTTACGGAATGCAACTTCTCGCTAAAGATTTGAACGGTGTCGTTTCGCCATCCGAAAAGCGAGAATACGGACACGCGAAACTTAAAAGATTAAGCGGGAAAACCGAACTTTTTAAGGATTTGCCGGAGATGCTCGATGTCTGGATGAGTCACGGCGATCACGTTACAGCTTTGCCCGAAGGTTTTCATCAGACGGCGACGACCGGCGATGTCGTGACGGCGATTGAGAATAAAGAGAAACGAATTTATGCCGTTCAGTTTCACCCGGAAGTTTCGCACACGCCGCTCGGCAAAGAGGTTTTGAGGAACTTTTTGTTTGAAATCTGCCGCTGCGCCGGCGACTGGACGGCGAGACAGTTTATCGCCGATGAAGTCGAGAAAATCCGCGCCGCCTGTGGCGACACCGCTAACGTCGTTTGCGGCTTGAGCGGCGGCGTTGATTCGACCGTCGCGGCGGCTCTGGTGCAGGAGGCAATCGGGATGCGGCAAACCTGCATCTTCGTCAACAACGGATTGCTTCGTGCCGGTGAATACGAAGAAACGCTGAAACTTTATAAGGACAAATTGAACCTGAACGTGATCGGCGTGGACGCTTCCGCCGAATTTTACGCGGTGTTGGAAAATGTGGTTGATCCTGAACTGAAGCGCAAGGCAATCGGCGCGAAATTCATAGACGTTTTCGACGCGGAAGCTAACAAAATCGGCGACGTGAAATGGCTTGTGCAGGGAACTTTGTATCCCGACGTGATCGAATCGGTTTCACTGCGCGGCGCGTC
>JAJAZE010000288.1 GCA_026785925.1 Pyrinomonadaceae bacterium | reverse complement strand
TTCTTCGTGCAGATTGACTTCCGCCATAATGCCCAAAACATCACGAATCTTGTTCGGCAAATCTTCCATCAGCTTTTTGTAATCCTCTATGCCGACGGTTTTGCCGTCATCGTCTTTGCCGATGTAAACCGTTCCGCCGTGCGCGTTGGCGAAGCCGCAAATCCATTTCAGATAATCGTCGTGCCAGCTCTGTTTGTATTCGATGTTTTGTTGTTCGGGCATTTATAAAATCGTGGACGAAAACGCTCGTCCAAAAGTACGAATGTTTTTTGTTAAGTAACGGAGGTTTCATAACTTTACCCGCTTAGTTTTTGCTTAAAACTGAAATTTGAGAGGATGTTATTTGTTTTTCAACAAACCTCAATTCAAGTTTTAACTATTCCTTTTCAAGCGGGTAAGTTTATTTTCCATTTGTTACTAAGAACTTAAATTCCTAAAATTTATTTTACACGCTAACAAAGGAAATTTCTTTGAGCGGCAGGATTTTCTAAGCGCGTTCATCCGGCAACCAAAAAGAAAAGCGGTCGGTAGAAGGTGAAAATTTTGAAGGATTTTCAGTAAAAATTATGCAGACACTAACAGCCGGTTCATTTCTAAATCTTGAAAACGCCTCGACGGTCGAGGCGTTAAAATTCACCGCTAGGCGACTTGCCGAGATGACGACGGCGGTCGCCGCAGCGGAAAACTTAAACACCGAGGCACTCAAAAATCTGGCAAACGATTTGTGGCAAAAGGCGGAATACGTCGCGCGCGAAACCGAGCGGCGCAGATTGCAAGAAATCTTCCTCGAAAATTTCTGCGAGCGGTTCCGCGAGTTGAAGCCTGAAGTTTCGGCGGAAATCACAAGCCTTGAAGTTCAGCAAAACATTTCGGCGGCTTCAAACAACGATTCAGCAGCGCCGCCGCCCATAAAGGTTGAAAGCGTCTCGACACCTGACTTGCCGGAAGACGACACAGCCGAAGCCCAAGAGAAAAGAGACGAGTTTTTAGGCTTCGTCGAATCGGGCGAGCCGTTTGTCAGATCGTTCGCTGCGGAAACTAACGCGGCGGCGGCAACGGCGATGCAAGACGCGCCGGAAAAAACCGAACAGGAAGAGATTAACGCCGCAACGGAAGACGAGCCGGTTGCCGGTGAGAAAATTTCAACCGATATTCAGAACGATATTAAGTCGCAATCAACCGCCGTCGCCGCCGTGCCTGTTGCGGATGCCAAAGACAATCCACCGCCGTCGCCGAGCGCGATTAAAAATAATACAACCGCTCCGAAATCGGCGGACGCGAAAGAACCGTTCGAGTTCGGAAAATGCACGGTGAATCTTAGCTTGACCTTGCTGCCCTCAATCGGCGACGGGCGCGGGCGGCGAGCGATTGTCAGCGCGGCATCGCACAATTTGCCGCCGGAAATCGAATTTCTCGAAATCGGAGAAGGCGAGGATTTGACCGAAATCGCCGCGCTTGTGAGCGGAAAGCTCGCGCGATTAAAACAAACTCTGCCCGCCAAATATATCGAGCAGCTTCGCCAGTCGAAAACCAAAACGGCTAAAAAGCCGGCGACCACGAAAACATCAATAGCTACGCCCGCGCCGACCAAACCGGAAATCGTTGCTGCAAACGGCGAAAAAACCAGCGGCGAGCAACAAACGCAGAATTTGAG
>JAJAZE010000287.1 GCA_026785925.1 Pyrinomonadaceae bacterium | reverse complement strand
TCGGATATGTCGGGCGCGTTCTGGTTTTTGCGCCGACCGCAGGACGGCATCGCGTGTCTGGAAAAATCCATTAAATTTTTCGAGCAGACCGAACATAAAATTCAGGCAACCGCCGCTTACAACAATTTGGGTTTGCACTTGGTGATGCGCGGCGAATGGAGCAAAGCCGAAAATGCTTACGAGCGCGCGCTGGCGTTGGCGACCGAAGCCAATCACGTTCACGTCGCCGGAATTCTCGATTCATTGGGCGAACTGAAAATTCTGCGCGGCGAATTTGTCGAAGCGCAGGAACTGTTGGAGCGCAGCATCGCTTTAGCCGAAGAACGCAAAAAGGAATGGTATGTCATTCAGTCGCTCAGAAATCTGTCGCGTTCCTTGCTGATGCAGGGAAAACTCGACGAAGCGCAGGCGAAAGCGCGGGCGACCATCGAGCTTTGCGAAAAAATCGGCGAGCGTCAAATTTCGAATATGGCGCATCTGGTGTTAGCGGAAATTCAATTTGAAAAAGAATCGTTCGCCGAATGCGACCGCGAACTCGCCGTTATCGAAGAAACCGATCCATCGTCGGACTTTTTCGTGCTGGGCAATATCCAGCGCATTCGCGGTCTGCTCGCGCTCGAAGAAACGGACGACGAATTGGCGGTGCATCATTTCAACCGCAGCCTGACGATTTTTGAAGCGGCGGAAGACGTTTATCACACGGCTCTGGCGCATTATCTGATCGGCAAAACGACCGTCGAGACGCAGCCGCACCGCGCTAAAAAACATCTGCTCGCCGCCGGTGAAACTTTCCGCAAACTCGGCGTTAAGTGGCTTCTTTCCGAAATCGAAAAATCGCTCGGCAAATTAAAGACCATCGAGATGCCGCTCAAGCGCACGACCAGCGTCGGTTCGCAGCTTCTGATGCTGCGGCTGGCGGAAGCGACCGCTTCGCGCGAATTGTTATTTCGTGAACTCGTCGCCGTTCTTCAGCAGGAAAGCAAGGCGCAGAAAATTATCATCGCCGAAATAAACGACCAAAAAAGTTTTTACCCGTTTATCACGCACGGCTACACTCCGAGCGAGAGTCAGGAACTCGTCGCCAAATTTCAGGAAGCACAGCGGAAAAACGCGGCGGAAATTTTCGCTAAAACGAAAAATATAAAAGTTTTCAATCTGCGTGCGCCGAGCGCGTCACCGGCTTTTTTGATCGTCGCGCCGGCTTCGGGCGCAACTTTAAACGACGACGGTTCGCTTCAGCCGCTGCTACGCGTCGTCGAACTCGGAATGGATGTCTGCGCTCTGCGCGATAAAGATAAATCGCCGTATTCCGAGCAGGAAGCCAGCCCGTTCACCTCGAACAGCTTGATGCCCGGTTTTATTCACTCTTCGCCCGCGATGACATCCTTGGTTGAAGAAGTTTATAAAATTCGTTCCTCGGATGTGACGGTTCTCGTGACGGGCGAGTCGGGAACCGGCAAGGAACTGGTCTCCCGCGCCATTCACACGATTTCGGCGCGGAAAGATAAAGTCTTCGTGCCGTTTAACTGCACCGCTGTCCCGAAGGAATTAGCCGAAGGTCACCTGTTCGGTTACAAAAAAGGCGCGTTCACCGGCGCGGTCAATGATTCGCCCGGAATGATTCGCGCGGCGGACGGCGGAACTTTGTTTCTCGATGAAATCGGCGATTTACCGATTGACGTGCAGCCGAAACTGCTCAGATTTTTGCAGGAAGGCGAAGTTCAGCCGCTCGGCGAAAAACGCCCGATCAAGGTTGACGTGCGAATCATCGCCGCGACCAATATGCCGCTCGAAGAAAAAGTCGCAGACGGCAGTTTCCGCGAAGATTTATATTATCGCCTGAACGTCATTCGCCTGCGTGTGCCGCCGCTGCGTGAGCGGCGTTCGGAAATTCCGCCGATAATCAGTTATTACATCAATCAGTATTCCGCCAGATTCGGCAAGCGCGACATTAACATCACGCCGCAGACGATTGATTTGCTGATGGTTTGCGATTGGGCGGGCAACGTCCGCCAGCTTTGCAACGAGATTCAGCGCATCGTCGCCCGCGCCGTTGACGGCGAAAAAATCACGCCCGAACATCTCTCGCCGGATTTAAAAAGAAGCGCAAAACCGATTGCGTCGTTCGCCGAAAACGGCAACGTCCGCCCGATTGCCTCTTACGATACTTCTTTCACCTCGTTCAGCGTCGGCTCAACCAGCGGCACGCTCGAAGAAGCCGTTTCCGAACTCGAAATTCAGATGATAAAAAACGCGCTTCAAAGACACCGCTGGAATATCTCGCGCGTTGCCGGCGAACTCGGCGTAACCCGTCGCGGTTTGTATATGAAAATCGCCCGCTA
>JAJAZE010000286.1 GCA_026785925.1 Pyrinomonadaceae bacterium | reverse complement strand
CGGTTCAAACTCGACAAATTCAAATAGACCGGCGGCAAATGCTGTAATATCAACTCCAACCGCCACAGCGACAATTTCGCCGACAGTTGCGCCAAGCGTTTTACCAGCCGCCTCGCCGACCGTTTCGGCAACGCCGAATAGTGGAAACCAAAGCACCGAAAAATCGAAACCGTCAGTTTTGTCAACGCCGAACAAAACGCCGACACAAAATCCGGTGAAAACACCGCCGATACAAAATCCGCCCAAACCAAAAACGCAAAAGCAGAACATAAGCGATGATTGTATTTATAACGGTAAATGTAATTGACGACAGACTTCAAAACCTAAGATAAAGTGAAAAGTATGGAGAACGATATGAAAAAATTAATTGTCAGATTACCAGCAGTCGGCGTAGTTTTTGCGATGATTATTTGTTTTCAAACGGTTGTTTTCCCGCAGGAGAAGCCATTTACGATTGACCAGATTTCAAGAGCAATTGCAGCATCCAGCAAAGACAAAAAATTGCTGGAGAAAATTGTTGGCGATGTCCGAAGTCGCGGGGTAGATTTTTTTTTGACACAGGAAGTCATCGCGCGGTTACGGAAAGCAGGGGCGACTGATGAAATTTTGGGCGTAATAAATCTGTTAATTTCTACTAAGGATTGCAGAGAACGAATTGAACGCTTCAGCAAAATTCTTCAAGTAGATTCTAAAAACGCTCAGGCTTTTTTTGAGAGAGGAAAAGGTTATAAAAGCTGCGGTATGGCTCAAGGACTTCGTTATTATGAACTTGATGCGGACAAAGTAAAAAAGTTTATAGACCAGTCAAAAAAGTTTCTAGACCAAGCCAAAAATGATTTTGATGAAGCTATCGAATTAGAGCCAAAGCTCTCTGATAAAATTGCGCCTCACTATCTTTTTATAGGAGAAATAAACGAATCAATTCCCGAACTTACAAAAGCTATCGAACTTGATCCGGAGTTGTATGATGGTTACGTAGCTCGTGCCGATGTGTTCAAAAATAAAAAAGATTATGACAAAGCCATCATAGACTACAACAAAGCCATTGAAATGCGTCCCAATTTTGCTACACCACATACTAATCGCGGACTATGTTACTTCTATAAGCAAGATTACGATTCTGCCTTGAAAGACTTTAACAAGGTTATCGAGGTCGCTCCTAGTTTTCCTAACAATTACCGAAGACGTGCCGATTTATATGACAAAGTAGGAAAGAAAGATTTGGCTCAACAAGACCGAAAAAAGGCAAATGAAATAGAAAGAGGAATTAAGTAGCTTTATATTAATAATTTCCCGCGACGATATTCGATTTTACGTTGCTCGCTTCCTGCGCGATCTTTACACCAACCGATGCGCCGATGCGGGTTGCGCCCGCTTCAAACATCGCTCGCGCGTCTTCAATTCCCTTCACGCCGCCCGACGCTTTCACGCCTAAGTTCGCACCGACGACGCGGCGCATCAGCGCGACATCTTCGACCGTTGCGCCGCCTTTGGCAAAGCCGGTCGAGGTTTTGACGAAATCCGCGCCCGCGTTTTTTGAGGCGAGACACGCGCGGACTTTTTCGTCGTCGGTGAGCAGCGCGGTTTCGATGATTACTTTCAGCAAAACGCCGTTTTCGTGCGCGGCGGCAGCGACGGCGCGAATATCATCTTCGACCGTGCAGTCGTCGCCGGATTTTAACGCGCCGATGTTGATGACCATATCAACTTCCCGCGCACCGTTGAAAATCGCCCGTCGCGCTTCATACGCCTTGACATCCGAGAGCGTCGCGCCGAGCGGAAAACCGATGACCGTGCAAACCGGAACGCTTGAGCCTTGCAAAAACTCCGCCGCTTTTTTCACCCACGACGGATTGACGCAAACTGACGCGAAGCCGTATTGGACGGCTTCCTGGCAAAGTTTTCTAATATCGTTCTCGCTCGCTTCCGGCTTTAATAAAGTGTGGTCAACCAAACTCGCCCAATCGTGCGCCGTCGCCGATTCGCCCAACACGACCCCGATGCGCGACGCGCCCGCGTCAACGATGCGTTTGACATCCGCACTGCAAAACGTCGGGCAATACTCATCCGCGCCGCCGTCGAGTTTCGACAGCACCAAATCCGTAATTTGCTCGACCAGTTTTTCGTAATTGCCGTTTGCTACATTCATTATCATTAAACGAGTTTCCAATCCTTCAAAATATCCATTAAGTTAGGCAGTTCGTCCTCCCACAGCCAATCGGTTTTGATCCAAAGTCCTTCGATGACGCGGCTTTCAAATTTATCTTCCGCCGTCGGATAGCGAAGTTTATATTTTCCGGTTTCGTCTAAATTATAAAAGTTCGCCGTGCGCCGGTTCGGGTCAATGATCCAGTATTCTTCGACACCGACGGTTTCATATTCTTCAAATTTCTCCTGCGTGTCGCGCATCACGCTTTCCGGGGAAATCACTTCGATTACCAAATCCGCCGCGCCGTCAAAGAATTGCTCGCCGATGCGGTCGAAATTTTCCGTTTTGACAAAGAAAATATCCGGCTCACGTCCTTTTATTTTGTCGTCTATCAACATTTTCATCTGGTAAGGTTCGCCGTGTATTTTGCCGAGTCTTTTCGCTTCAACAAAAAATCTCAAGAGAGCCTGTAAAAAACGTGTTAAGT
>JAJAZE010000285.1 GCA_026785925.1 Pyrinomonadaceae bacterium | reverse complement strand
GTAGAAAATCGCGTTGCCGTGATTTCTTAAATAAGCCGACGCGCTCATTCGATTGAAAACGAGCGAATACTTTTCGTTAAAATTCGCGTTCGGATCATAAAAATCCTCGCTCGCGTTAATCTTTTCATACCGCAAACCGCGTTTGTCCAACTCGGCAAACAGCGGGCGAAACCATTCGGGATGTTCGTAATAAATCGCTATTGGCTTTCTGTTTTGCTTAGTCATAACATTATTCGTCATTGATAAAACTTTAACACAAATTGTTTTAGCGTTTGAAAACGAGTGCCGTTCCGATAAAACTCAAATCTCTTTTTCAATCGCTACCGTCACAATCCCGCTCCGCCGATGCTCTTTTCAGGGGTTTAAGTAGTTTCTGACAATCGGATGTAGAAATCTACGTTCAAACCCCAAAAAAGAATTTGAGACTTGACCGAAGAGAAAAGACACAATAAAATTACACCTAAACACGAAATTGAAAGTCGTTTTCAATAAGTATATTTTAGTTCTTAAGCGGCTCTCTGATTTCTAACGAAAAGTTCTCTGATTTTGTCATCATAAAAAGTTGAAAGCCTTCAGGTCGTTCAGGCTGAAGGCTGATGCACAACGAAAAAGTTTTAGCTTTTGGGAACGAAAACGATTGGGTGAGGAATTCATTCCAGCACACACTTAAAATCAAATTAATTTGTTTGCACGTCAGTTCATCTCGCTGGCGGCAAGGCTGGTTTTCCGGCTTGAAAAAAAAATAAGTAAGGATTTGCAAAGAATGAATTTATCAAAATCTACAGCGTCGAAGCGTTTGAAGGCAATGCTTTTTTTATTTGTCTTGACCGTTTTAATATCGGTTGCGCCGCTGTTGGCGCAAAAATCGTCGTCGTTGACCTTAAAAATTACTGATACGAACGGGGCGGAAATAGGCGGGGCGGAAGTCGTGTTAAAACGTCGAGACGTGCGTTTTGAACGAATCGCCGCGACACAAAACGATGGGATTTCCGAGTTTCTCAATTTAGCGGCGGGCAGCTATACAATCATAGTCTCGGCGAAAAATTTCGGCACGATTACCAAACCAATTGTCTTTGATTCAACCGAATCAATCGAAATTCGACTGTCTCCGCAAGCGATTGTCGAAGAAGTTTCCGTGACGGCGAACAGTCTGGCGGGAACGCCGGAAAGTTTGTCGGAGATTCCCGGTTCGATTGAGCGGGTTGACGCGCAGACTTTGGAAAATGCCCGCGTGTTTAATTTTTCCGAAGCGTTGCGGAAAATTGCCGGTGTCAACGTGCGCGACGAAGAAGGTTTCGGGCTGCGTCCGAACATCGGAATTCGCGGCACGAACCCGACGCGCTCGACCAAAGTTTTACTGCTCGAAGATGGTTTGCCTCTGAGTTACGCGCCTTACGGCGACAACGCTTCGTATTATCATCCGCCCGTCGAACGCTACGAATCAATCGAGGTTCTAAAAGGCTCCGGTCAAATTCAATACGGACCTCAGACGATTGCGGGCGTTATCAATTACATCACACCGAATCCGCCTGTGAAACGGACTTTTAGTTTGAAGTTGGAAGGCGGCAACCGATCATTTTTCAACGGCGGCGTAGGCTTCGGCGGAACGATTGGAAAATTCGGCGGAATCGTGAATTTTAATCATAAACGCGGCGACGGTGCGCGTGAAAATACGAAATTCAAACTCTACGATTTTTTCACTAAATCAACTTACGCGCTCAATTCGCGTAATGCTTTGACGGCTAAATTTACGCTTTTCCGCGAAGATTCAAATCTGACTTACACGGGCGCGACCGAAGCCGAGTTTGCGGCAAATCCGCGCGGCAACATTTTCAAAAATGACTTTTTCAATACGCAGCGTTACGGTTTCGCGTCTCAGCACGTCGGCATTTTGACCTCTAAAATCAATTTAACGACGAACTTTTATACAAATTATTTTACTCGTGATTGGTGGCGGCAAAGCTCGAATTCTTCACAGCGTCCGAACCGTTTGACGGTTGACGCGGATTGCCGCAGTTTATCAGATTTAAACACCACTTGCGGCAACGAAGGTCGTCTGCGCGATTATTTAATGATCGGCATCGAGCCGCGCCTGCACGCCAATTTCAGCATCGGCGAAGTCAAAAATGAATTCAATATCGGTTTCCGCATTCACAGCGAAGATCAGGAGCGAATTCAGAAAAACGGCGATTTGCCAAACTCGCGCGATGGTGTTATTGCCGAGAATAACGAACGTCAGGCGTTGGCGTATTCGGGATTTATTCAAAATCGTTTTATCTGGCGCGATTTTGCTTTCACGCCGGGTGTGCGGATTGAAAAAGTTGAATTTAAGCGCACCAATCGGCTTGCCAACAGCGGCACGGGCGTAACCGGAGAAACTTCGATCACACAAATCATTCCGGGTTTCGGCATCGCTTATTCGGGCTTAATGCGGACGACTATTTTTGCCGGTGTCCATCGCGGGTTTTCACCGCCGAGAGTTGAAGACGTGGTTTCAAACACGGGCGGCGTAACCGAACTAGATTCGGAACTGAGTTGGAATTATGAAATCGGCGTTCGCACACGCCCGATTCGCGGCGTTGAGATCGCTTCGACATTTTTCCGCAACGACTATAAAAACCAAATCGTCGCCGCTTCGATTGCAAGCGGGACGGCATTTACCAGCGGCGGCAAAACTTTACAGCAAGGCTTTGAATTTTCCACGCAGATTGATTCGGGAACGATTTACACCTCGCCGCACAATTTTTATTTCCGCGCGGCTTACACCTTTCTGCCCATCGCCGAATTTCGCGGAACTCGCCTGAGTTCGATTACGTCCGCCACGATTTTAAATATTTATTGTCCGGCGGCGCGGCGCGTTTCTGCAGCGGGTTGTTCGATTGTCGAAAATCGTCTGCCCTACACCCCGAAAACGCAGTTGACTTCGAGCATCGGTTACTCGCATCCGATTGGCATTGATGCGTTCGTCGAAAATATCTATATCGGACGGCAATTCGGCGATGATTTAAACGCCGTCAATCCGACTCTCAACGCGCAGCTCGGCGCGATTCAGGCGCAAACTTTCTGGAACGCGACGGCAAATTACAAAGTCGAAAAATGGCGCACGACCTTTTTCGTTACCGCGAAAAATATCTTTGACCGCACGTTTATCGTTGATCGTTCGCGCGGCATTCTTCCTTCGAGTCCGCGTCTTATTCAAGGCGGCGTAAAGGTTAATTTTTGAGACTCGCAAAAGTGAAAACGAAAAAGTAGGCACGGAACGGCTGAATGATAATATATTGGAAGATTTCCTACAAATATAAATTTGCACACGTTATTTTGCCAAATACTTTTATTCAAACCGACACGAAATTTTTTAGCGAAGGCGTGCGTTCGATGTTTATCTCGACGTTCTTCTTTGCTTTGGCGAATGTTTTCGTCAAACAGGTTTCGCATTTGCCGACGATGGAAATCGTCTTTTTCCGCTGTGCGCTCGGCGTGCTTTTTTGTTACGCCGGACTGCGAAACGCCAATGCCGATTGGCGCGGCTCGAACCGAAAATTATTGTTGCTGCGCGGACTTTTCGGCACGACCGCGCTTTATTTTTTCTTTCTGACGGTGCAGAATGTTCCGCTCGCTTCGGCGATGACGATTCAGTATCTATCGCCGATTTTCACGACGATCATCGCCATTTTTCTCCTCAAAGAATCGGTCAGATGGTTTCAGTGGTTTTGTTACGCGCTGGCGTTCGTCGGCGTGATATTTATCGAACAATTCGACGCACGGATTACGTTCGTGTTTCTCATACTCGGCGTGACATCGGCGTTTTGTTCGGGTGTCGCTTATAATCTGGTACGAACTCTGCGCGGGCGCGAGCATCCGCTGACAGTCGTTTTTCATTTTCAAATCGTCGGTTTGGTAGTTGGTTTGGCTTTTACGATTTTCAACTGGCAAACGCCGAGCGGCTGGGATTGGTTGTATCTGCTTTTCATCGGCGCGTTTTCGCAGATCGGACAGATTTTTTTAACCAACGCTCTGCAGAAGGAAAAAGCGGCGAGCGTGGCGATTGTCAACTATACGGGCTTGCTTTACGGCTTGCTCATCGGCTGGCTGGCGTTCGGCGAGACGCAAACCGCCGCGTCGCTGGCAGGAATGATTTTAGTCGTGTTCGGGGTAGTCCTGAGCGTAATTTTCAGCAAGCGGCGAAGAGACATCGAAAGCATCGAAGCGACGGCGGGATAAGTGAGAAGTGAGAAGTGAGAAGTGAGAAGTGAGAAGTGAGATTTGTTTTTAGTTTTCACTTATCACCTCTCACTTATCACCTCTCACTTATTACTTACTAAATTTATGTTTAAAGAGAAAGTTTTAGCGTTAATTTTGGCGGGCGGCAAAGGCGGGCGTTTGGGGCTTTTGACCGATGACCGGGCGAAACCCGTAATGCCGTTCGGCGGTTCGTATCGGCTGATTGATTTTGCTTTGAGCAACTGCGTCAACAGCCGAATTTCGGATGTCTGGGTGATCGAACAATACGAACTGCATTCCTTAAACGAGCATCTCGCTAACGGCAGACCTTGGGATTTAGACCGCACTTACGGCGGTTTGCAGGTTTTGCCGCCTTTTCAAAATGAATCGAAAAAAGACGGTTTCGCTAAAGGAAACGCCGATGCGATTTACCGGCACATTGATTTTATCGGCGACTTTAAGCCGGATATTTTGCTTGTTTTAAGTGCCGACCACGTTTATAAAATGGACTTCCGCGACGCGATTGAGACGCATTTACAGAAAAAAGCGTCGGTTACGATGGTTACGACGCGCCTGCCGAAAGGCGAATCGGCATCGCGTTTCGGTGTTGTCAAAGCCGACCAAAACGGACGTATTACCAAGTTCGATTATAAACCCGACAAACCGCAGAGCGATTTAATCACGACGGAAATTTTCATCTATGACGCGAAAATTTTGCTCGAAACGCTGAAAGAGTTGAGCGGCAAAAAAGAGAAAATTAAAGATTACGGCGACGAATTGCTGCCGTATCTCGTCAAAAAAGGGAATGCCTTTGAGCATCGTCACGCCGGTTACTGGCGCGATGTCGGGACGATTGAAAGTTATTGGCGGACGCAGATGGATTTGCTCGACGGAAAAGGCGAATTGTTTTTTGACGACGCGGATTGGAAAATAACCACGCTCGCCGCCCAGCGTGTGCCGGCTTTTATTGACGATTCGGCGGCGATTGGCAACAGTTTGATTTCACACGGCTGCCGCGTGCGCGGGCAGGTTTCGCGCTCGATTTTAAGCGCGGGCGTAAGCATCGAACCGGGCGCGGAGATCAGCGATTCGGTTATCCTGCCGAACGCCGTCATCGAGAAAAACGTAAAATTAAGACGAGTTATCGTTGACGCAGAAGTGCGCGTGACGATGAAAAAAGCCAAAGAGATCGAAGCGGTGCGCGGCAAAAACAAAAACGCGATCATCGTCGTCGGCAAGCGCAAAGTTCAGAACGCCGACGAAATCGAAGATTGAAAAGAAACGCCGACGTTGTATAATTTTGTCGAAACCGAATGAGTCGGGAATTTTTCGGTTTTCGTAAAAATATGGCGAATGATTCGACGATAAAAGCGATAGTTGTTACCGTCAGTGATACGCGGAAGGCGGCAGACGACATCTCCGGCAGAACGGTTGTCGGTTTGCTGTCTGAAATCGGCGCGGAAATAGTCGAAAAAATAATCGTCACCGACGATTTTGAAAATCTGCGCCAGACGCTTTTCACTTTGACCGAGCGCGAAGATGTTAATTTGATCGTCACGACCGGCGGCACCGGATTTTCGGAGCGCGACAACACGCCCGAAGCGACGCGCTCGGTTATCGAAAAAGAAGCCGTCGGGTTAGCCGAAGCGATGCGATTCGAGACGGCGAAAAAAACGCCGACCGCGATGCTTTCGCGCGGCGTGTGCGGCATTCGCCATCAAACTTTGATTATCAATTTGCCCGGCTCGCCGACCGCCGTCACCGAATGTTTTGAAGTTATCAAACCCATTCTTCAACACGCCGTTAATTTGATTGGCGGGAAAACCGAACATTAAAAATAGCCGCTAAAAATCATAAAAAAATACCATCCGATTTTTTAGTGTTTTTGTGCTTTTTGTGCTTTTAGCAGC
Organism: Pyrinomonadaceae bacterium; assembly: GCA_026785925.1. Classification (GTDB taxonomy): domain Bacteria; phylum Acidobacteriota; class Blastocatellia; order Pyrinomonadales; family Pyrinomonadaceae. The sequence continues at coordinate 4,618 of JAJAZE010000285.1, read as the reverse complement.
TATTTTATTTCAACGAATTCTGCACGAACGCCGCCGCGTCGTCTTTCAATTTTTTCAAAGAATTTTTCTCGATATACATCATATGTCCGGCTTCGTAATAGGAAACCGAAATGTTTTTCCGCAGAGTCGGGTCGAGGTTCATTGCCGCGAGCGTATATTCGGTGGCAAAATACGGCGTTGCCATATCGTAGTAACCGCTGGCGACGAAGACCTTCATATACGGATTTTTCTGCATCGCGCTTTGCAGATTGGCGGCTGTGTTGGCGTAACCCTGAGCGAGATTGTAACTCCACGGCGAAGTGATGCCGCCGCCGAGAATGTAGTATTCGAGATCGGATTTGAAATTCAAATCGCTTCGCACATAATCGTTAAACATCGCCGTGAACGGCGGGCGAATCGCGTTCATACTCGGATCGGTTTCCGGGCTGTCGGTCGCCGCGCTGCGGTCAATGCCCGTAAAACGGCTGTCGAGTCTGCCGGTCGTCCGTCGCTGATCGCGCAGCAGTTCTTTATTAAACGCGCCCAAATCGACGCGATAATTGCTTTGTTCGACGAACGCTTTGCTCAATCCGGTGTAGCCGCTGAATTTGTCGAGCAGCGTTTGTTTTTCCGCCGCGCTCATTCTATCGCTTCGCATCAGAGCCGGTGCATATTCGTTCATCGCCCAATTTTCCGCTTCGGTCAAAACCTGTTTCAGCGGTTTGCTTTGCAAATTGGCGGGCAGACGTTTGTGATACCAAGCCGTCGCCGCGTAAGAAGGGAAAATCAGCGGATAAGTCGAATCGTTGCCTTCGGCAAAGCGAATCGTCTGAAAATTCAAAACGCTGGAGACGAGCAGAATGCCGTTCAAAGCGATTCCGCGCTCGAATAAGTGGTTCGACAAACCGGCGGCGCGCGTCGTGCCGTAACTTTCGCCGACTAAAAATAAAGGCGAACTCCAACGTCCGGCTTGTCCGAGATACATTCTGATAAATTCGCCGACCGATTCGATGTCGCCGTTGACCGAAAAGAATTTGCCCGCCAGTTCCGGTTTGGTCGCCCGCGAATAGCCCGTGCCGACCGGATCAACGAAAACCAGATCGGTTTCGGTCAGCCACGTCTGCTGATTGTCTTCCATTTCATACGGCGGCGGCGGCATTAAACCGTCGTCGAGCATTTTCACGCGCTTCGGTCCCAACGCGCCGAGGTGCAGCCAGACCGAAGCCGAACCCGGACCGCCGTTAAACGAAAACATCAGCGGGCGCGTTTTGGCGGTTTTCGCGCTGTCGAGCGTGTAAGCCATATAAAACATTTTCGCTTCCGGCTCGCCCGTCAGCCCATTGCGAATCGGCATAAAGCCGGTCGTCACCGTGTAATTCAATTGTCGTCCGCCGACTTGCACCGAATGTTTCGTCGTTGATGTCGGCTCGTCCAGCATTTGCAAAATCGGCGCGGGCGACGGTCGCGGTGAAGGCAGAGGTGACGGCGAAGGCTGCGTTTGCGCCCCCGCCGAAAATGTCTGAAAAAGCAGAAAGAAAGAGCAAATTATTGTTTTTATCATTTTTAAAAAATTGCGCGTCTGATCTGAACCGCGCCGCCGTAAAATTAACGAATTGTTTCGCTGACGATAACTCCGTCAATCATTGTGCCGACGCAGTGCGTCGTATATTCAAACGGGTCGCCGTCATACATTGCCAAATCCGCGTCTTTGCCTTTTTCGAGCGAGCCGAGGCGCGCATCGAGACCGAGAATTTTCGCCGCGTCAATCGTGATTGTCGCCAGCGCGTCGCGCTTTGAAAGTCCGTTTGCCGCCGCGAGCGCCGCCTCGAAAAGCACGACGCGCGTTTTCGGAACGTAGCTTTCACTGCCGCTTTGCAAAGCCGTTAAAACGCCCGCCGCTCGGAGTTTGGAGGCAGTTTCCATCGAAAGATTTTCCATCTCGCCGCCCGCCCGATACATCGTCGGGTGAACGATCACGGGGAAGTTTGAGGCTTTGATTTCGTCCAGCACCAGCAACGCTTCCGCCGCGCCGTCGAGAATAATTTTAATGTTAAATTCTTTGGCGATTCGCAGCGCGGTCATAATATCCTGCGCCCGGTGCGCCGTAATGAGCAGCGGAATTTCGCGCCGAATGACTTTCTGCATCATCTCGCCGCGCAAATCGCCCGGTGTTTTCGGGTCGGACTTTTTATCGTCCGATTTATTCGCGTCGGCTTTGCTGACGGCTTCCGATGCGCTGATGAGCGCGGCGCGGAGCATCGCGGCTTGTTTGGCGCGGGTTCCGGGCGATTTGCCGCCGGTCGCCAACGCGCCTTCGCCGAGCGTGACGGCAATCATCGCCGTCGGCACGATTGCCGCCGCGTCCGCTGTTTTCCCGAAAGTTTTGGCAATCATCGTCTGACCGGAAATCAATGCGCTGGGCGCGTGTCCGGTGTGAATCGTCGTCACACCGAATTCTCGAACCCATTCGACGAGTCTTTCCTGCGGATTATACGAATCAATCGCCCGCAGTTCGGGCTGCATCGGCGCACTGCCGTCGAGCGCCATCTGGTCGTGCGGCTGATTCATATAACCGTTCAAACCAATGACCGAATGCGCGTCAATTAAACCGGGCGTGACGACTTTGGCGGAAACGATTTTGTAGCCCGCCGGAATTTTAATCTGACTCGCCGCGCCGACCGCTTCGATTTTGCCGTTAATGTTGACCAAAATCACGCCGTTCGTAATCGGCTCGCCCGCCATCGTCCAAACCGTCTCGCCTTTAACGGCAATCTGCGCGGAGACAGTGAGCAGTGAGCAGTGAGCAGTGAGCAGTGTGAAAGCCAGCAGAATTAAGTTTTCCATTTTCCATTTTCCACTTTCCATTACTCTTGTCCTCCCAAATCGTCTTTGAAACAATCAATGTGAATTTCGCGGTCGCTGCCCGCGCCGAAGCCGCCGGTTTGCGTTAAATAATCTTTCGGATCGGTGCGGTCAAAAACTTTTTTGCCTTCGACGTAAGTTTGTAGAACGTGCGTATAGACGCTCAAAGGGTCGCCCGATAAAACGATGAAATCAGCGTCTTTGCCGGTTTCCAGCGAGCCGACGCGCGTTTGCAGATCGAGCATCATCGCGTTCGCCATTGTCATTCCGTAAAGAGCTTTTTCACGCGACATTCCGGCGCGAACGGCTAAACCTGCCGAGCGCAGAAACAAACGCGAATCGGTAATGTAATCGTCCGTGTGAAAGCCGACGAGTGCGCCCGCTTTTTCGAGAGCCGCGCCGTTCGTGTAATTAATATCGAGCGTTTCGAGTTTGCCGCCCGGCGAATCAATCAAAATAATCGAAGCGGGAACTTTCGCTTTGGCGATTTCGTCGGCGACCTTCCACGCTTCGGAAACGTGTTGGAGGACGACCTTAAAACCGAACTCTTTCTGCAAACGCAGCACCGTCATAATGTCGTCGTGACGATGCGTGTGAAAATGCACGACGCGCTTCCCTTCGAGCGTTTCGACGAGTGCTTCCATCGCCAAATCACGGGCGGGAAGTTTCGATTTATCCGTTCCGGCGCGGCGAATCTTCTCGCGGTAATCCTGCGCTTTTAAGAATTGTTCGCGGACGAGCGCGGCTGATTTCGAGCGCGTGCCGGGAAAATTGCCGCCGCCGGTTCGCAGGGAATTCGTGCCGTTGGCGAATTTGATGCCGCCCATATATTTGCCGTCTTTATCGTAAATCAAAAGATCGTCAATCGTATTCGCATCGTCGCGCAGTTTCAAATAAAGCGTTTGTCCGCTGTTTAAATGTCCCGAACCGGGCATCACATTAACGGTCGTGATGCCGCCCGATTGAGCGCGTTGAATGCCCGCTGCACGAACATTGATCGAATCGAGCAGCCGCACGTCCGGTTGAATCGGGTTCGACCCGTCCGCGCCCGCGCCGTCGCCGATGTGACTGTGCGAATCAACCAAACCGGGCATAATCGTTTTGCCCTGCACGTCAATTTGGACGACATCCGCCGAAAGCCGCACCGTTCGCGCGTCGCCGACCGCCGTGATTTTGCCGTTTTGAATTATTAAAATGCCTTGCTCAATCGGCTGTCCGACAATCGGAATAATTCGCGCATTGATAAATGCCGTCGGTTTTTCCTGAGCGTTCGCCGCGTTGAAACAGAACAGTAACAAACCGATATAAATCAGATATTTTTTCATTCGATAATTTTCCTCGTAAAATTCAGAAAAGAAGTGCAAATCTAAGTTGCAACGAATTTCGGCGCGTGTCAAGAATTCAGAAACAATGAGAGTATTCTAATGTGATGGTGCTATACTTTCAGCAATTTTAATACGACGTTTTTGAGGCGTTGTTAAGTGATTAATCGAAACTAGTGCTGTGTTACCAAAGTTTTTGATAATTAAATTGCTATCTTCGTTCAGAGTCCAAACTTTAGTTTGTCTGCTCCGCCAGCGAAGCGCGGCGGAAACACCCTGAAGGCGTGGACTCTGAACGAAGACGAGAATTCCAAAAACTTAGGTTACAAAGCACTAGTCATATTAACTAAACAAAATTTTTCAGCTTGAAATTAACAACATTAGGAAAAACCAGGAGCCGAAATTGTATGATTAGACGAATAATTGTAATTGCCGTATTTTTCACGATACTGCTC
>JAJAZE010000284.1 GCA_026785925.1 Pyrinomonadaceae bacterium | reverse complement strand
CGAACTAATGTTTTCAACGGTTTAGATGCCTTAGTAACAAATGGAAAATAAACTTACCCGCTTGAAAAGGAATATTTAAAACTTGAATTGAGGTTTGTTGAAAAACAAATAACACCCTCTCAAATTTCAGTTTTAAGCAAAAACTAAGCGGGTAAAGTTATAAAACCTCTGTTACTTAGCGTTGTTTTTGACGCATTTACTAAACAAACACCATCATGATAGGAATTAAAAAAGGAGTTAATAAATTATGTCATTAAAAATTCATACGATTGAAAACGCGCCGGAAAAATCGAAAGCGATTCTCGAAGGCGTCAAAGCAAAATTCGGTTTCGTGCCGAATTTGATGGGTATTTTCGCCGCTTCGCCGGAAATTCTACAGGCTTATCTGACCGTTTCAAGTTTGCTTGACAAAACGAGTCTGACAGAAACCGAACGTCAGATCGCGCTGCTCGCGGCAAACTCGGTCAACAACTGTGAATACTGTATGGCGGTGCATTCGACCGTTTCGAAAATGCAGAATCTGCCGGCGGACTTGATCGAAGCCGTGCGCGGCAATTCAGCCATCGGCGACCGTAAACTCGAAGCCTTCCGCCAGTTCGTCATCGCAGTCACGGAAAAACGCGGCTTTGTCGAAGCTGACGAGATCGCGGCTTTTCTCGATGCCGGATACACCGAACAAAATATCCTCGAAGTGATTCTCGCCGTGGCGATGAAAACTTTGTCGAACTATACGAACCACATCGCCGAAACGCCGCTCGACGAGGCTTTCGCGCCCGCCAAATGGAAAAAAGCGGCGGCTTAAACTGCCGTTATCGTTAATTGACTGCACACAGAAAAGCCGCTTGAAAATTTCAAGCGGCTTTTTTATTTAAAACTTTTTGGTAATTATTTCAGAAAATTAGAAACGTACTCGGCAACAATTTCCGGCTGGTCGATCATCACGAAATGTCTGGCGTTTTCGATTTTAACGAGCCGCGCGTTCGGAATGTCGTCAGCCAGACGTTCGCCGTATTTCAACAGTTGAAACTTATCGTCAACGCCCCACAGAATCAAAGTTTCGGCTTCGATCTGCGGCAGCAGATGCGTGATCCCGGTCGTTAAATTCGTGTTCAGAGCGGTCGCGTTGCGGATTAGCGATAATTTGCCGACTTCGGTCGTGTAAGGCGCGAAAATGCCGTCGAGGATTTCGTCTTCGGGCGTTTCGGCAAAGCCTTGTTTGAGCATTTGTCTGAGCGTGTGGACGCTCGTCGAAGCTGAAGCGATCTTATATGCCGACGGATGCCCGAGCTGGATCATCGCCTCGATCGCCCACGAATCATAGCTGACGCCGTTCATCACGCACAGCTTTTTGACTCGGTTCGGAAACAGCGTCGCTAATCTCAGCGCGACGCCGCCGCCGATATCGTGCGCGACGATGTGTGCCGCTTCGACGCCGGTTTCATTCATCCACGCGTCAATCAATTCGGCTTGTTTGTCGATCGCGCGGTCGAAATTGTCGCGCTTGTCCGAATAACCGAATCCGGCGAGATCCGGCGCGAGAACGCGGTTTTGTTTGGACAAAACCGGAATCAGTTTGTGCCACAGATAGCCCCACGTCGGAATGCCGTGAATCAAAATGATTGGTTCGCCCGCGCCTTCGTCAACGTAGCTGACGAAGCGGTCGCCGATTTCGATCGCCTTTTGTTTCGCCTGAAATTCTCTCCAGTTCATCGCTTTTGACCTCCCTGTTTTCTCGTCGCCGCGGGAAACGGCGATTTCACCAATTCATTCGTCGTTTTGCCGTCGAGCGATAAAAGCGAGATGTTGATGACCAGCGACGGCAGAAGTTTTTCGAACTTTTCGGTCGTTTTCAAAATCTCGTCCGCATCTTCGCCCAATTCTTCGACTTGTTTTTTCGATAAAGAAATCGGCGGCAAATCGCTCGCCGATTTTCTCGCCGTCTCGCGCAGTTCGTTTGACGCCTGTTCATATTCCATACTCTCGACGATCGGCTTTAATTCCCGCCAGAACGCCGCCAGATAATTTTTCCAGAGTCCGAACGTTCGGTAATCGCTATTGATCGAAGAAAGCTCGAGCGTTTTCTTGATGTCTTCGAAAATCGCGACGATCTCCGCGTCGTCCGGTTCCTCCGAAATCATCTCCATCGGATACATTTTTACGGGAATGCCGCGCTCGATTAGTTCAGTGTTTTTCGGCAGCTCGTTTTGAGTTTGCGCCGCTTCGTTTTCCAGCGCCTGCCGGACTTTCGCTGTCAGCACGAGCAGCTTCGGGTTGATGTAATGATATAGCTCGAGCGCTTTTTCGATTTGATAGCGCTGACTTTCGCCCAAATTGGCATTCGACTTCGCGCCGATCCGGGTGAGCGTTTCAGCCGTTCGAACGGATTCCGCGCGCACTTCGTCCGCCGCCGTTTCAAACGCCCGCGTTTCGGCAACCGGACGCATCGCGTCCCACATTGCCGGAAAGAATTTTTCGTAACCCGCCCACGTCCGAAAATTCAAATTGATGCCGCTGACACGCAAACCTTGTTTTATCTCGTGATAAACGCGTTCGATCTCGCCGTCGGCTTCCGTTTCCGCCACCTGCTTCGGTTTTCCGAATCCAAACATTTTTCAAACCTCCTTGTTTTCTGTAATTTCAAATCAAACCACCAGCCAATCCGGCAATCCTATTATTGAAAGCTGCGTATGGCATTCATATATTTGACTTGTCAAAGTCTATGGTAGCTTTAAGATGGAACACGTGTCACATTATCGCGCTTTAGAATAAGAATTTTTTGAACATTGAATTTCGCCTCACGGACGGAAATTAGAAACAAACATTTATGAGAGGATAGTTTGAAAAACATCCTCAGTTGGATCAAAAGAAACGACCTAAAGAAAAATAAAATCTGCCGCGCCCGCGTTCGTTAACGCTGCCGCCTAAGAAAATCGGACCGAGGCGGGTTTGCAGAACCACGCCGCCGGTGACGCTCTGCCGGAAATTTGCGGTGTTGAATGTTTCAAACGCGCTGCCGGCTTCATACCAGCCGCCGAGATATAATTTGCCGCCGATATACGGCGGAAGCGCGAAAGTTTCGCGCAGCGCTCCCGTGCCTCCGCTCAGATAATTGCTCGCGCGAAATTCCTGACTGCCGTAGCCGCCGACGTTGAACAAGCCGCCGCCGGTGAATTGCTGAAAAAGAGGCGCGCGTGCGCCGAACGTCGTGCCGCCGCCGCCGAAGCCGAAAATTATCGTTTTGTCGCCCGCCGAACGAAAAGCGTTGATTCTCGATTCGGCTTGCGTGAATTTGCCGCTCGCGCCGGGCGCGTCGAAATAATAATTTAATGAATTTCTGAGTTCGATGCCGCGCGTCGGAATCTGCGCGTTGTCGCGCGTGTCATAATTCCAGCGTAACGCCGCGAAACTCGTTTTGCCGTTCAAGCCGGAAACGAGCGGAACATCGCCGATGCGCCTGGCGGCTTTTAGGTTTCCGATTGAATAGCCGACGCGCAATTCGCTGTTGCGGCTCGCCGAAAAACCGAAATCAATTCCGATTTGCGCCGTTTGAAAAGAGTATTCCGCCTGCCGCTCGCCGTTCGCGTAAAAACCGACGCGGCGGTCTTCGTAAAAAGCGTTCGGCGCGGCAAAAAAGCGCGTGTTTCCGAACGGGCGATAAAATTCCGAAGCCAATAAAGTTCGTGAACCGAGACTGAAATCGCTGCGCCATTCGCTGCCGTCGCCGCCGACATCGAAAAACGTCAGGCGGGCGCGGGCGTTGAAATTTACGTCGTCGGTGTCGGCATTGTTAACATCCGCGCCGACTTCTAAAAGGGTCGTTCGTTCGGTGCGCTCTTTCGGGTCGTAAACGCGCACGAGCAAACCGGATTTGTCGTCGCGGCGCGTGATGCCGTAACCGAGATTGTCGAATCTTTCCGTTCCTGTCAGTTCGGTCAAATCTTTGGCGAGCGCGTTTTCGTCGAGCGGTTTGTTTTCGTATTTGTCGTCTAATTTACGCTCGATTTTTCTTTTCGCTTTCGGATTGTCAGTTCCCTCAATCGCCGTAAATTCGGGAATCGGTTCAATCGAAGGACGCGCTTTTGTTTGGCGCGAAGCGAGATATTTTTGCCAATCTTCATCGTCAAGCGCGAGACTTTTAAGTAAGGCGACTTTTTGCTGCGCGCCCGCGTAACCGAGTTCGACGATTTCCTTGCCTGCCGTAAAATCGAACGTGCCGTAATTTTTCAAATCCGGCGCGACGATAAAATCGGCTTGCCGCAGACTGCGCCGCGAATTTTCAACCGTCGCCACATAAAAAGTTTGTCCCAGAATGCCGACCAAATCCTGCAACGAACTGCGGTCGCCAAGCTGGGTTTCAATGTTGACGACGATGATTATATCCGCGCCCATCTCTTTAGCCACATCGGTCGGAATGTTGTTTAAGATTCCGCCGTCGGCTAAAATTCTGCCGTTCAATTCGACAGGCGCGAAAACCGCCGGAATCGCCATAGTCGCCCGAAGAGCCTGCGCGAGCGAGCCGTTTTTCAAAACAACCGTCTCGGCGTTGACCAAATCGGTCGCCACTGCGCGAAACGGAATCGGCAGATTGTCAAAATTCGTCTCCGCGCCGTAAGGCAGCATCAGACGGTCAAGCACCAAGCCGATTTCGTGTCCCGGATTGAGGCTGCTCGGCAGGCGCAGATTGGTTTTTTTTCCGCCCAGAGTAATCGCGCCGGGCAAATTGCGGCGGTCTTCCTTGCGCCGGTAATTCAAGTTGTCGAATGTCGGTTTCCCGCGCAAGAGTTCGTCCCAATCGAGCGTCTCGATTAACTTTTCCATCTCGGCGGGCGTTCTGCCCGTAGCATACAACGCGCCGACGAGCGCGCCCATACTCGCGCCCGCGATGTAATCAACCGGAATGTGATTTTCTTCCAGAACTTTAATCACGCCGACGTGCGCGAAACCACGCGCGCCGCCGCCGCTCAAAACTAACCCAATGCGCGGACGTTTTTTCGGCGCAGCGGATTTATCGGGAGTCGGATTGATTTGCTGACCGAATATTGAGGAATTCAAAGTCAATGCGAAAATTAAAGCACCGATTAAAAGCGCGGCACGGCGCGGCGCGTTCCGGCTCAATCGGTTAAAAGCGATTTTCATAATTATTCGATGCCGTTTCTGTTGATAAGTTTCAACTTTAAACGGTTACAAAGAATCGAAGTTGTCAGGAGTTTTTACTTTTCTTTGCTAAATCATACGAAAAGCGGGCGCAATTCACGCGCCCGCTTTTCTCATTTTGACGGTTGATTTTTATTTCGCGTATTGTTTTATTTCGCGTATTGTTTGACCGTTTCGGAAAAACCCCGCAAATCCTTCGGCAGATCGGTCATATTCACGCCCGCCGGTTTGTCTAAGACTTCGCCGGCTTTCATTTTGTAAAACGCTTCGTTGATGCTGTTGTCGGCGGTCAAAACCGCGCCGCCGATGCTTGCTCCGATGAACGCGCCTTTGCTGCGCGAATAAATCAGAATGCCCGCGTCAGCCGTCAAATTCGTTCCCGCGCCGACGGTTCTGCCGATTGGTCCGGCGGCAAAGCTCAAATCGCCTTCAAATTCGAGTTTGTCGTCGAGCAGATCGCGCAATGCGCCTTCGTTCATAAACAACATAATGTAATCGGTTTTCTTCGCGCCGATTTGCGCTCCAACGCTCGCGCCGCCGATGTTATAAAAAACCGGCGCGGACCAGCCGTTCGCCGTCCGCCGGGCAACCACGCCGTCGCCGCCGCGCCCGCCGATAATGAATCCGGCTTTCACGACGTTCGGGAAAACTCCGATTGCTTCGGCTTTTTCAAGCAGTTCGCGCGGAATTCCTTTCTCCGGCACGCTCATAATCTCGCGGAAAACCTTTGTCGCTTCCCGGACTTCACCGCGTCCTTCCTTCTGCTGTTTTCGCATTTCTTTGGCGTTCATCGTCGTCTGCGCCGGAATCGAAACGATGCCGAATGATAAGGCGACGATTATCGCCAAACCGCTT
>JAJAZE010000283.1 GCA_026785925.1 Pyrinomonadaceae bacterium | reverse complement strand
GTCTTCATTCGCGGCTTTCGGTTAAAAACGAAATCGATGAAATCGGGAGTCTGGCAGGCGATTTCAACCAACTGCTCGAACGTCTGGAAAATTATTTTGAACGGCAGAAGCGATTTATGGCGGACGCTTCGCACGAACTTCGCACGCCGCTGGCGATTGTTTTAGGCGAATCGGAAGTCGCGCTGGCGAAGGAAGATCGTCCGAATGAGGAATTGCGCGAATCGCTGGCAATTGTCATTGACGAAAGTCGTCGTTTGACGAAAATAGTCGAAGATTTATTTATGCTGTCGCGGGCTGATTCGGGACAATACAAGACAAATTTCAAACAGGTTTATTTGGATGAAATCCTGACCGATTGTGTCCGAAATATGCGGGTTTTAGCAGAAAAGCGGCAAATTTCGATAAATTTGGCAACCGTCGAAACCGAGCTTTCGGGTGACGAACAATTACTCCGGCGTTTGTTTCTGAACCTGCTCGACAACGCGGTCAAATACAATCGGGCGGGCGGAAACATCACAATCAATCTTTCAGATAAAACGGTGACGATTTCCGACACTGGAACCGGCATCGCGCCCGAAGAGCAAACAAAAATTTTTGAACGCTTTTACCGCACCGACAAATCTCGCAATCGCGTTGAAGACTCAAACACAAGCGGCGCAGGTCTCGGACTTTCCATCGCCAAAAGGATTGCCGAACTTCACCAAGCCGAACTCGAACTCGTCAAATCAGATGAACACGGCAGCACGTTTTCCGTGCGATTTTCAAAATAATCTTTTTTCTCCGCGTTAATCTTCCGTTAATTTTTCATTTGTTAATCTCGAAATACTCGAAAGAGAATTTTTATACTGAGGTAAATTTATGAAAAAGATTTTAGCGATATTTTTTGTCGGAATATTTTCAATTGTCAGCGTTTCGGCGCAGGCTAAATTGATCGGAATGAAACGCGCCAAACAAATCGCGCTCGCGCAGGCAAATGGAAAAATCAAAAGCTCAGAACTCGAAAAGGAAAAAGGAACGACGGTTTATTCGTTTGACATTCGCAACGCGAAAGGCGGAATTACGGAGGTTTTAGTTGATGCTTTTTCAGGAAAAGTTATCGAAGTCAAAGCCGAAACCGCCGCCGCCGAAGCCAGGGAAAAGCGTGAAGACGCAAAGAAAAAACAGTAATGTTCTGAATCGAACCGGCAGTGCGAAATTTGTAAAACGCGCTGCCGTTTTTTCATCGTCAAAAATTAAAGGATAAAAATGGATAAGTTACCGAAAATCACGATTTTCTTTTGGATAATGAAAATTTGCGCGACGACGCTCGGCGAAACGGCGGGCGATTTGATGTCAATGACAATGAATATCGGCTACGCGGTCAGCACGATAATTCTGATCGGCATTTTTCTGGCGACGCTGACAGCACAACTTTTGTCAAAAAAATATCACCCGATGCTTTACTGGTCGGTCATTCTTTCAACCAGCACGGCGGGAACCACGATGTCGGATTTTATGGATCGCACGCTCGGATTGGGTTATGCGACCGGCACATTGATTTTGATAACGCTGCTGGTCACAATTCTCGCCGTCTGGCGTTTAACCCAGGGTTCGCTGTCGGTCGAACACATTAAAACATTCAAAATAGAATTGTTTTACTGGATCACGATTTTGTTTTCAAACACGCTCGGCACGGCACTCGGCGATTATCTGGCGGATGATTCGGGGTTGGGTTTCGCGGGCGGCGCGGCTCTCATCGGCGGATTGTTGGCGGTTATTGTTTTGCTCCACTATTACACAAATATCTCCAAAGTAATTTTGTTCTGGATCGCCTTTGTTTTAACGCGCCCGTTCGGGGCGACCTTCGGAGATTTTCTGACAAAATCAACCGAAAAAGGCGGCATCAACTTCGGAACAATCGGCTCATCTTTAATTTTAGCCGCCATCCTGATAATTTTTATCGTTTATACAATGGTGAAAGAAAAAAGATTGAACCGGGAGATCGTATATACTTAAATTAAAAATCAAACTAATTCGATGCGCCGACGATACACATTTTCGAGTAACCATTCTGCAAAGTTTTGTACGCAATCTCTTGGAGCATTTTGTCGAAATAATTGCCGCCGATAAAATTTTCGTATTGCTCTTTGAATTTCGGAATGTCGTATGATTTTTTCACTGCGTCCATAAGTTTTTGCTCCTTTGAAATAGTGTTTAGCCGAAGAGAATTTTCGGCGGTATTTATTAGAATTCGGTGAAATACATTTTAGCATTATCCCGATATTAAATGTAAAAGTTGCGGAAATGGACAGCGTTTGTTCGTCACCGATTCGATTCGGCGGTGCGCTCGCGGCAACCGTTAAACAAATTTGTTCATCAAAATCATTTGTATATCACCCGAAAGCGGTTAAACTTAAACACAATGGACGTTGATCGAAAACTAAATCCGAAAAAAGAAACGAACGGCGCACCGCCGAAAAGCTCGTCGAAGACAAAGAATGCGAAGCGACCGTATATCATCGGAGCGGCGATTATAGCGGTTTTCGCGGTGCATTTTGCGTGGCAAGTTTCGTTTATTCAAAGAGGAAATCTGCGAATTACGGAAGACGCGCTGAACAATGCGCGGCTGGACGTGATGCCCGTTGAAGTTCAGCCGAATGAAAAAACCGTCGAAGTCAAACTCGAATCAACGGCGAAAAAATCGGAGACCGAAGAAATTGCGAAAAGTGTGGTTCCGGTTAAATATGTGCCGCCCG
>JAJAZE010000282.1 GCA_026785925.1 Pyrinomonadaceae bacterium | reverse complement strand
GCGCAATCGCGCATCCGCCTATTTACAACCGCGTTTATGCGAAAGCGGCAGGCACGGGAATCTATTGAAACTTTATGAAGCATATCGAACTTTTAGAAAATTTTAATTTAAAAAAATTGCCGATAGCGAAAAATCAAAGGTGGTAAAAAAGATTTTTGACGGCACGCGCCGCCAAATAATGAGCGTCGAACTGCATAACAATGAAATGTTATCGAAACACAAAGCAAACGAGCCGATTACGGTTTTTTGTCTGGCGGGAAACGGCACGTTTCGGGCGGGAAAAGATCTGGAAGAGGAGCAAAAACTTGTCGCGGGAACGCTGATAACTCTGGAAGGCGGAATCGAACACGAAGTCGTCGCCGAACCTGAAATTCACATTTTAGTGACGAAATTTAAAGAAGTATAAACGCTTGCCGTCACTGAAAGTAATTACTTTTAGAACCGCGAAGAATTAAAAAAGGGCATTCGGAAAAAGCGATTGATTAATATTATTGATGAAGAAAAGAAATCACAGTATTGGAATCATTTTACGGACGAATTTCACCGGAGGTTTCGTCCGAAAAAGATAACCGATATGCGGCTCAAGGAGATTAAAGAAAGTGTCTTGGACGATGATTTTCTTTGGCAAGAGGTTATATCACGGCACAACGCGCTTGATAAAACGCCCAATGAGTTAAAGGAAACATCGCCGCCCGATTACGAACAATCGCGGGCAAATTTCTGGGCAATGATTCGTGAAAAAATCCACCGTCAGGCAACACAAGCAACCGTATAATCCGAATACCAAAAATAACAGCGTGAGGAAAGTAAGCAGTGATAAAAAATTATCCCGGCGAATCGAGTGAAGAAATGGCTATCGAAAGATGGGAAAACGAAGGCGGCGAGGTCAAGCCGCTTCCCGAAATGCAAACTAACGATAATAAGATTTTGATTTACGTCGTCTGTTTCACGGTTTTGCATTTTATTTACTGGTTAGTGAAAAGGACTGGAAGATGAATTAAAAAAATCACTCGATAAGGTTTCCGGTATTAACAAAGTAGATGTTGATATAAACACAAAAATTGTCACCGTCTAACACACGGAGGAAGTTTCGCACGAGAAACCGGCGGATATGCCTGATGACGCGGTATTTACTGCCGAATAACAGGCATCGGGGGCAGCTCGAATTTGCCCGAAAGACAAAATATTCAAAAGAGGATTTATGAAAACGATGACGGCGACCCAAGCTGAAGACCCGATTTGCGGGATGACGATTGATGGGTTAAAGGCGGCAGGCAAAAGCGATTACAAAGGTAGAACTTATTATTTTTGTTCGCCTGTTTGTCTGGAAAAGTTCGAGGCGAATCCGGCGGAATATATTACGGCTGAGGAAAAAGCGAAAATTGCCGCACTCGCTTCCAACGGCAAAATTACGAAACCGCTGAAAAATGAGGATGTGATGACCGGGCGGCGCAACGACCATTCAACTGTGGACGGCACGGGCGAGCGTGTGGATTTGCCGATTACCGGAATGACGTGCGCGGCGTGCGCCAACCGCATCGAAAAGAAATTAAGTAAGCAGACGGGCGTGCAGTCGGCAACAGTCAATTTCGCCACCTCGAAAGCGACGGTTAATTACGACGCGAACAAAACGAGCGTCGCCGATTTAATAAACACCGTTAAAGATGTCGGTTACAATACGGCAGGAACAGCGAAAGTTGAATTTGTCGTGGACGATTCAGCGCGTCCGTCGGGTTCGAGCGGCAGTCTGGAAAGTCATTTAGGAACGTGTAAATAATAACTTATAATGGTTGTATCTGATAATTCCATTTCGGCAGTATTTCATCAAACTTTATCGTCATAGTTTCTTTGAAATTATCGCTGTATTTTCTTCCGGTTTGAGACACCTTTTCGTTTATCCACGCCACTACTTTCAGTCCGGTTTGGGTGGTTGTTTTTTCGGCGTATTCTTTGATAATTTCATAGTTCTCAAATACTACTCCATCCCAACTTCTTTGCAAATGTGGAAATAAGCGATGCTCTATCCGGCATATTGTTCACAATATGCCGGATAATGAGCGACTGTGATGGTCATTTCCAATTCATTTGCCCGCCTTTTGCAAATCTTCTACGGGCGATGTAATGCAGACACGAATTACTTCCTCCTCCATCCATCAACAGCAACATTTCGTTCGCTTCGGGATATTCTTTTTGGAGATTGTTTTGCCAATAATATCTCAAATTATCACACAAAAATTCTGATGTATCCTTGCTTTTGCCCAAACTCACATAACCTTTGTTTTTTTGCACATCGTAAATCCCGTGCGGCACCACCACGCCCTCTGCCAAACTCGTCCAAGAGTGGTCATAAACTGCTCTTTTTCCTTGGCAATACGACTTCCCGTGACGATAAAATTGTCCGATAAACTCCTTCTTTTTCGTATCTACACTCAG
>JAJAZE010000281.1 GCA_026785925.1 Pyrinomonadaceae bacterium | reverse complement strand
CGGTTGCCATTGAGCATCGCTTCGGTGCGAAAAAATACTCGCTGCGATGAAAGCTCAAAGCCGTCGCAAGGCTTTTTCGCGCTCACGCGCTCAATGCAACCGGAACGGATTGCGCTCCAGTCACTTGCGTAACATCAGTTGACAATTCAAAATTAACGATTGGTAGATTCGATTTTCGATTTTTGGGCGTTGATCCTCGCGCTTTCGACGGCGAGTTGTTTGGCTTGCGGCAGCAATTCGATGGCTTTCTTCAACTGCGAATCGTATTCGTTGAAAACTTGCAGCGAAGTCGTCGTCCCGAAAGCGGCAGTGACTAATTCGGTGCGAAGAACGCGCTCGACAAATTCGCGTTCACGGTCAACCTGCGCCGCCGTCAGATTATATTTTTCGGCGGCGTATTTTTTGAAAGTCTGATAAAGATTATCGGTAATCGGAAAATCGGTCGCCTTCAAATCGTAAGAAAACGTAATCGGTCGGTCAACTTTATACGTTTCAAAGCCTTTGATTTTACCGAACGCCAAATCCAGCGTGAAGGCGAAAATCGGATCGTTGAATTTCTGTTGAAAACGCGCTTTTTCAGTCGTGATGGTTTGCGGCTTGATAATTTCGTCGGGATTGATGCCGCCGCCGCTGTAGACTTTTCTGCCCAAATCGGTTTTGCTTTCCAATCCTTTCGGTTTGATTTCGGTGTTATCGTCGCGCAAACTGCCGCCGTCGGTGTAATAATTGTAAAGATTGCCGTCCGAATAATCGCGCTGAATCAATCTGCCGGAAGGCGTTTGATATTTGGCAATCGTTAGAAGCAGCATCGAACCGTATTCAACGACGAACGGATTTTGCACCAAACCTTTGCCGAAAGTGTTTTCGCCGACGATTAGAGCGCGGTCGTGATCCTGTAAAGCACCGGCGAGAATTTCCGAAGCCGAAGCCGTATTGCGATTGACCAGCATCACAATCGGCGTGGTGTCGGGATTGGCATTTTCCGCCGGATACGGACTTTCCACGCCGTCGAGCCGACCTTTCTGTGTGAAAATATTTTGCCCGCGTGTCAGAAAAGTATTCGCCACTTGTAACGCTTCTCTGACCAAACCGCCGCCGTTATTTCTCAAATCGAGAACTAACTGCGTCATTCCCTGACCTTTGAGTTCCGTCATCGCCTGCCGAAATTCGCTGTAGGTCGTTTGATTAAAACTGCCGGTCATCGCAATATAGCCGACACCCGGACGAATCATATACGCTTCGGGAATCGAAGGCTGAGAAACGGCATCGCGGATAATTTCGACGGTTTCGCGTGCGCCCGTGCCGTAATGTTCGACGACGATTTTGGCGACCGTGCCGCGCGGTCCGCGCAGATTGCTGCTGACTTCCGCCGAAGTTTTCCCAAGCATCGAAACGCCGTTGACTTCGACGATTTTATCGCCGTAGCGGAAACCGGCGCGATTTGCCGGCGCGTCCTGAAAAGTCGCTCTGATGAAAGTGGCGATGGTTTTGCCGTTTTTGTCGCTTAAACTGCCGATGGACGCGCCGATGCCGAAATACTGCGAACTCTGCTCGGTGCGAAATTGTTCAAATTCCTTCGCGTCGAAATAGTTTGAATGCGGATCGAGCGTGTGCAGCATCGAAGTAATCGAAGTTTTAAATAGTTCGTTGTAATCGAGATTTTTTCCGCCGACGTAATTATCCTGAATCAGCGTTAGAGCCTCCGCCATATCGAGTTCGATTTTTTCGGTCGTGACCGTTTTGGTCAATCGCGTCGTCTGAACTTCATCGGAAGTTTTCGGCTTAGTCTGCGAAGCAGTTGCCGATTGAGCGAAAGAATTGGTGAACAGAAAAACGGTTAAAAGAGCGGCACTCAGCAGGTTTGAACTTTTTTTCACTACAAAAATCTCCTACGAATTTTATCGCCCGAACGGGCAAATCGGTTAAAAAATGATAACATCAGTTTGAGGAAAACGCGACGAATTAAGTTGCACGACGGGCAATTATTAACGCAAACTTTTCACCTGTAAAACTGAATCAACACGAAGACAATTTATGCTCAAACAAATTTACATTTTAATTTTAATCTGTCTTTCGGGCATTTGTGTAACGGCTCAAACCGAAAAATCCAGTGCGCCCATCAATTGGGAAAGATACAAAGTTAGCGGTAGAGACGTTTCCGTTTTGTTGCCGAAATTGCCTGTTTTGATTCAGAGTTCAAATATTTGTATCGAACAGGAAACAAGTATCTACGCGGCGTATGCGGAAGGCGTTGTTTATGGTTTGAACATCACTTACAAATCCAAGCAAGACGTTCCAAGTTATTGCCGCGATAAAAAGAAATTTGACAAAAGTAGTTTTGCGGGCGGAATAAAAGAAATTAAATCCTTTTTGAAAACCGAACAGGAAACGAAAGTTAATCTGAACAATCGTGAGATTGTAATAGTTAAAGGCAATAAATTTAGATATTGGATGATTGATGATTTCAAAAATAATAGATGGTTTGAATTTTGGGTGACAACTGAAGATGAAGAAAACCAGATTGTAAAAAATTTTATTGAGTCCTTTAAAATAGAAAGAAATTCGGTTGGAATCGAAATCGGCAACGGTTCGAGCCGAACGCTCGGCGACGCGCCGCCGTCCGATAAAAAGAGCGCAAACGAGACTACGACAGAATCAGATAAGGATGAACT
>JAJAZE010000280.1 GCA_026785925.1 Pyrinomonadaceae bacterium | reverse complement strand
GCGGCGAACACGGCAAGCGGGAGAAAGTTTTTCCGCACGTCGTCTAAAGCAGTCGAGTAAGTATTATGGGAACCAGACGTAAAGCGCGTGAATGCGCTTTGCAAATGTTATTTGCAGCCGATGTTGCTAAAACGCTGCCAGGCGTTTTGACAGCTAATTATTGGAACGAACTCGGCGAACCGACGACGGACGCGGCGACGCGCGATTTCTCCGTTCAGTTAGCCGTCGGGACTCTGCGCGAGATTGAAAAGACCGACGCGACGATTCGCACCCGCGCCGAACACTGGCGCATCGAGCGAATGGCGATTGTTGACCGCAATGTTTTGCGTTTGGCGGTTTATGAATTCTTGTTCACTGACACGCCGCACACCGTCGTTATCAACGAAGCGTTGGAAATCGCCCGCCGCTTTTCCACTTTTGAAGCCACGCAGTTTATCAACGGCATTCTGGATGCTATCAAACACGATTTAGAAAAAAATCTCGACCCGAAGATAGCAGACGAAAACCTCAACGAAAAATCTCACGCATCGTCGCTCTAACCGAACTGCCGATTCCAGATTTTAGTTTGCCGGTTTGAATCTGAAACTTCGGAGTCCGTGATTTGAGTTTATGGAAGAATTTCGCCGCCAATTCACTTTGGAAGCCGTCGCCGCGCTGGAAAATTTATCGAAAGATTTTCAGAGCGCGGAGGCAATTTCCGATTCGCAGAAAGGCGAGATTTTTCGCCGGCTGCACACCGTCAAAGGCACTTCGCAAACTTTCGGCTATCAAACTTCGAGCCGTCTCGCGCACCGACTCGAAACGCTGCTCGCGGAATCTAAAATCAATCCGAATTCTGAAAACGATAATTTCAAATCTCTTTTCGCCGAAGGCATCGAACTTTTAATCGAATCGCTGAAGCGGAAAGATTTTGAAATTCCCGCTTCGTTTGCGGAGCGAATCGGCGTGGCGGTTCCAGATATGGCGACATCATCGCCGGATAGCTACGACGATTCTCTGCTCGCTATTCCAGACGATTTTTTAACGCAGCTTTCAGTTCAGGAGCAAAACACGCTGCGGACGGCTTTGAAAAACGAAAAAAATCTGTTTTGTCTGGAAGCCGGATTCGAGCTGAAAAATTTTGCCGACGGATTAATCAACCTGCGGGAATCGCTCGCTTCGCTCGGCGAAATTATTGCTACGCTGCCGGCGGCGAAGTTTAACGAGGGCGGGAAAATCGGTTTCCAGATTCTTCTGGCGAGTTCGGCTGCCGCTTCGGAAGTGGCGAAAATTGCTGAAAAAAGCGCGGCGGAAATAATTTTCGATTCGTCGCCGAACAATTATACCGGCGACGCGGACGGCGTTCTGGCGCAAATCGTCAACCACGGAAAAGCGGTCGCGGAAAAACTCGGCAAGCGCGTTCGGTTTCAAACGTCCGCCGCTGCAATCAATCTCGCGCCCGGCGAGTTAAAACTCGTTTTCGACGTTCTGCTGCATCTGGTTCGCAATGCGGTTGACCACGCTTTTGACGACGCGGGCGAAATCAAAATTAACCTGCAAACCGAAAAAAATCACCTGCGGCTGATTGTCTCCGACGACGGACGCGGCATTGACGCGGAAAAAATCAAACGGCAAGCCGTCGAGAAAAATCGGCTGGCGGCTGATAAAATTTTGACTGTCCAAGAAGCGATTGATTTAATTTTCCTGCCCGAATTTTCCACTAAATCAATCGTCACAGACATTTCCGGGCGCGGTGTCGGACTTGACGCAGTAAGGGACGCAGTTGAAAAAGTCGGCGGAACAATCAACGTCGAAAGCCGAATCGGAAAAGGCACGACGTTCGAGATTTGCCTGCCGCAACAATTTTAGAAATGGAAAACGCCAAACGGAAAGTGGAAAACGGAAAACGTCTTGAGAAGATTATCCATTTTCCATTTTCCGTTTTTTACTTTTCATTTCTACATCTCTGCTGTTTATTCATTTTTTCAATCACGGTTTTCACGCAAAATCTGCCGAAGGAAATTCGCGGCTACAAAGTCTATCAAGCGCGTATTTCGGTTAAAAACAAAACGGAAAAAGCTGGTGCGAGAGATAAATCCGAAGCGTTTGTTAAAGTCGGCGAACCGGAACTGGTTGACGTTTCGCTGACGGGAATCACCTTCGAGATTTCGGCGGAAATTGATTCGATAGCGCAGAATGGCACGATTGATTTTCTCACCTTTGACGACTTTCGCGTCAACGGTTTGCAGGTTGACATTGAAGAATACCGGGAACCGTTCGAGTTGAAAAAAAACCGCTCAAGCACACTGCCGCAGCCGATAAAAATCTTTGTCGGCGCGGGGCAAACACTGCGCGGCGCGTTAAAGGAAGTCAAGGAATCGAAGGACGAATGGACGGTCACGGGCAAACTTTTTGTCTTCGGACAATTTAAAAAATCATTTCTGAAATTCAAGCGCGTCGTGCCGGTTGAAATCAACCTCACAATCAAAAATCCGCTCAAGTAATTCGATTCAATATCTCTCAAACTGACCGCCAGGTTGTGTATAGTAACGGCGTGTTCATTTCTGACGGAACGCTTTATATGAGTGCCGACGCAATGGGAGGCTCGCCGACTTCGTTTCTGAACGGGAAAGACGTTTTAATCAGCGACGGCGGCGCAATGTCAACTCTTTCCAAACTGGGTGACAACACGATTTCGATGCCGCCCGCGCAGTAGTTTTCAAACGATTGTCGGTTGAAAAGAGGTCAAGCCGAACGGCTTGACCTCTTTTTTATTTGACGAACGCCGGTAATTTTCGGCTTCGCTTATGTTTTGATAGTTTTTGCGCTAAAATTATTACTCCGAAAGTAGAAAAAGAGGTTATATAAAAGTGAGCGAAAAAGTAACTAATTTATCCGAATACATCGCCGACAATTTCGGCGCGAACGCCAGCTATGTCGAAGGTTTGTTAAGCCGTTTTCAATCAGACCCGAATCTGGTTGACGAATCGTGGCGCACCTATTTCGGCGATTTGTTGAACGGCACGGCGGAAGTCAGCAGTCAGCAGTCGGCAGTCAGCAGTCCGGCAAAGACCGAAGTGACAAACGGCGCGGCGACACAATCCGCGAAGGTGGAAACGGCAAAAGCCGCGCCGACCGCGATTGTCGGCGCAAATGTCGAAGTCAAAACGATTACCGGCGCGTCGAAAAAAATCGTCGAGAATATGGAGCAGAGTCTGACCGTGCCGACGGCGACTTCCCTGCGCCGCGTGCCGGTCAAAGTCCTGGAGGAAAATCGCCGGATAATCAACGAGCATTTGCAGAATGCCGGGCGCGGAAAAGTTTCGTTCACGCATCTGATCGCGTGGGCGATTATCAAATCAATCGAAGCGTATCCGCAGATGAACACGGGCTACGGATTGGTTGACGGCAAACCTTCGCGGCTGGAAAACGACGGCGCGAATCTCGGCATTGCCATTGACATCGAAAAAAAAGACGGCTCGCGCAATCTGCTCGTGCCGAATATCAAAGGCGCGAATCGGATGAATTTCGCCGAATTTTTCGCCGCCTACAACGAAACGGTTAAAAAAGCGCGGGACGGAAAATTAGTTATCGAAGATTATCAAGGCACGACCATTTCGCTGACTAATCCGGGAACCATCGGCACGGTCGCATCGAATCCGCGCCTGATGAGCGGGCAGGGCGCGATTATCGCCACCGGCGCGATTGAATATCCGGCTGAATATCAGGCGATGACTTCCGGCGCACTGTCGCAGCTCGGCATCAGCAAAGTCTTAACTTTGACTTCGACTTACGATCACCGCGTTATTCAGGGCGCGGAATCGGGTTTGTTTCTGGCGAAGATTCACGAGTTTTTAACCGGAAAGCATAATTTTTACGACCGGGTTTTCGCCGATTTGGAAATCAATTTTCCGCCGCTTCGATTCTCGCAGGATTATAATCCCTCTTTGCTCGGCGGCGACCATTTCCGCGAGCAGACGGAAAAGCAGGCGAATGTTTTGCAGTTAATCAACGCTTACCGGATTCGCGGACATTTGCTTGCCGATATTGATCCGCTGAATATGACTTCGCATCACGAGGCAGAACTCGATTTAGAAAATTTCAGTTTGACGATTTGGGATTTAGACCGCGAATTTATCACGGGCGGACTGCACGGTACGCGCGTCGCCACGCTGCGCGAGATTCTCTCAATCCTGCGCCGCGCCTACTGCGGAAAAGTCGGCATAGAATATCGCCATATTCAAAACAAGGAAGAAAAAACCTGGATTCGTGAACAGGTGCGACAGCAATTTGTTGATGTCGAGCCGCTCGATGCCCAAATCAGAAAAGAATTGCTGCAAAAACTGATCGAAGCCGAGCAGTTCGAGCAGTTTCTGCATAAAAAATATCTCGGACAAAAACGCTTTTCGCTCGAAGGCACGGAAACTATTATTCCGCTGCTCGACCAGCTCGTCGAAAATGCTTCGGAAAAAGGCGTGGAGGAAATTTTTCTCGGAATGGCGCATCGCGGACGGCTCAATGTTCTGTCGAATATCGTCGGCGACGCGGAAAAAGGTGAGATGGCGGAACGCATTTTCACCATTTTTGAAGGCACGTCGCATCCGGCGTTTCCGGCGGACGAAGGCGATGTCAAATATCATCAGGGAGCTATCGGCAGCCGAAAAACTAAAGCCGGAAAAGCGGTTAAAATCCAGCTTGCCAGCAACCCTTCGCACCTCGAATTCGTTGATGCGGTAGTCGAAGGAATGACGCGCGCCAGACAAGACGAATTGCTGGAGGCGGGCGAAGACCGCGATACGGTTCACGACCAGGTTCTGCCCGTTCTGCTGCACGGCGACGCGGCGTTTGCCGGACAAGGCATCGTGATGGAAACTTTGCAGCTTGCCGGTTTGCGCGGTTACAGCACGGGCGGCACGATTCACATCGTCATCAATAATCAGATCGGATTTACGACGGGAGCGGAAGCCGCCCGCAGTTCGATTTACTCGACCGACGCGGCGCAAATCACGCAGTTGCCGATTTTCCATATTAACGGCGACGACCCGGAAGCAGCATATCGCGTGGTGAAAATCGCGCTCGATTACCGGCAGGAATTTAACAAAGATGTCGCGCTCGATTTAGTCGGTTTCCGCCGTCTCGGACACAACGAAGGCGACGAGCCGAGCTACACGCAGCCGCTGATGTATGCCCGCGTCAAAGCGCATCCGGGTGTGCGCCATCTTTACGCGCAGAAGCTGATTCGTGAAACGATTATCAGCGAAGCGGAACTCGGACAAATGACCGAAAAAGTCGTCGAAAAATACGAAGGAATTTTGCAGCGCGCCAAGCAAATCGCCGTCGAAAAACCGAAACGCGCCCAACTTCCGGCGCAGATCGTCGAAGAGGACGGATCGCCCATTGCGGAGACGGCAATTTCAAATGAAAATTTGAGGGAAATTTCGGAAAAGATTTCGGTCGTGCCGGAGAATTTTCACGTCAATCCGAAAATGGTCGGACAGTTGGCGAAACGCGCCAAAATGGGAACGGGCGACGCGCCGATGGATTGGGGTTTTGCCGAAGCCGTCGCGTTCGGCTCGCTCGTCAGAGACGGTGTGAACGTGCGCTTAAGCGGTCAGGACTCCGGGCGCGGAACATTTTCGCATCGCCACGCGCTGATGTATGACACGATCAACGGCGCGGTTTGGTGTCCGCTCGGCGAATTGAAGCCGGAAAGCGGAGCGGCAAAGTTTGAAGTTTTCGACAGTTCCCTGAGCGAGACGGGCGTTCTCGGTTTTGAATACGGCTATTCGGTGATTAACCAGGACGCGCTCGTGATGTGGGAGGCGCAGTTCGGCGATTTTTCCAATGGCGCACAGGTCATTATTGACCAGTATATTTCGGCTTCCGAAGACAAATGGCAGCAGAAATGTCGGCTCGTAATGCTGCTGCCGCACGGTTACGAAGGTCAGGGACCCGAACATTCTTCGGCGCGGCTGGAGCGATATTTGCAGCTTTGCGCGGAAAATAATTTGCAGGTTTGCTATCCGACGACTCCGGCGCAGTATTTTCATCTGCTTCGTCGGCAGGTCAAACAGGAAATCGTGCGCCCGTTAATCG
>JAJAZE010000279.1 GCA_026785925.1 Pyrinomonadaceae bacterium | reverse complement strand
GCAGTCGGCAGTCAAAGCGCACCAGTCGCGCCGAAACAAGCAGTCGAAGAAACCGCCGCAGCAACGGGCGCAGATATTTCGCCGGTCAACCCGCCGACGGCGGCGGCAGCGACGGCTTCCGCGCAGCAAAACGTCGAGGAAACCGAAGGTCGAAGCTACGATTATCAGCGTCCCGAAGCCATCGAAGACGCGCCGACGAACGGCAAATCGAACGGCGCGATGTCGCTCGAAGATTTGCGAAAAACCAAATCGTCGCCGCTCGTCCGCAACATCGCCAAAGAACACGGCGTTGATATTTCGCGCGTCGAAGGTTCGGGAATGAGCGGGCGCGTGACGAAAAAAGACATTTTGGGTTTTATCGAATCGGGCGCGGCGATTCGTCCGCAGGATTTGCTGGTGAATGTCGGAACGGCAAAAGCCTTTTCCGCGCCGCCCGTTTCACCAATCGCGCCGCCGGTTCAAACTCAGACTGCCCCGAAAGTTGCTTATTCCGCGCCGCCGTCTGCATCGGCAGTCGGCGATAGAGTCGAGCCGATGTCGGTGATGCGAAAGAAAATCGCCGCGCATATGACGTTCTCGAAGCAGACTTCGGCGCACGTCACGAGCGTCTATGAAATTGATATGACGCAGGTGGCAAAATTCCGCGATAAAAATAAAGCGGATTTTCAGGCTCGTTACGGCACGAAACTGTCGTTTATGCCGTTTATATTTCAAGCCGTCACGAACGCTTTGCGGAAGTTTCCGATGGTTAATTCGCAAGTTTCCGGCGACCAGATTATTTACAAAGGCGAGGTTAATCTCGGAATGGCGGTCGCGCTCGATTGGGGTTTGATCGTGCCGGTCATCAAACGCGCCGACACGCTTTCGTTGAGCGGTCTGGCTTTGACGGCGAACGATTTAGCCGACCGCGCCCGAACGAAAAAACTGCTGCCTGACGAAGTTTCCGGCGGAACATTTACGATTACCAATCCGGGCGTTTTCGGCGGACTTTTCGGAACGCCGATTATCAATCAACCGCAAGTCGCTATTTTGTGCGTTGGAACCATCGAGAAACGTCCGAAAGTTATTACGTCCGCCGATGGCGACGACGTGATTGCGATTCGTTCGATGGCTTATTTTGCGCTGACCTACGACCATCGCGTCGTTGACGGCGCGGATGCCGAGCGGTTTTTATCGTATATGAAGGAACACCTCGAAACAGTGCAGTTCAATATTTAATCGGAAAAATGCAGTGAAAGTGTGAATAAAAAAGTGTAGCAAATGCCTGACGTTTTCTGTTATCATCAATGAGTTTTCGGGTTTGTCCGGTAACTTTTGCAACTTTTCTCACTGCTAAAGCGTTTTTACCAACTTGTTTTTTGAACTTTTCAACCAACTTGAGATGTTTTTCAAACGTCATACGGTCGGGTTGAGTGAATTTTTGAAATAAATTAAGGAGTGTATTTATATGTTAAAAAAAATTTCCGTGCTGTTCGCCGCTTTAATTATCGGCGTTTCAAGCGTTTTTGCACAGGACGCGCAGGTTCGCAGTTTGACGAGCGGACAAAAATATAAAATTAAAGGTGTCGTGGTTTCCAAAGACGATAGCAGCTTTACAGTTCGTGATGCGGTCGGCGTTGACACGAATGTCGTGGTCGGTTCAAATACCAGCATCAAAACCAAAGGCGGATTTTTCGGCGGCGGCGATGCGGTTGCCACCAACGGAATTACTCGCGGCTTGAGTTTGGAAGTCGAAGGTCGCGGCGATACTTCGGGTGCTTTAGCGGCAACGAAAGTTCGTTTCGGCAAAGACGATTTCCGCGTCGCGCAGTCAATTGACAGCCGTGTCGCACCTGCTGAAGACCGCTTGACGCAATCCGAGCAGAATGCCCAGCGCATCTCCGGTCAGATTGACGAATTACTGGCGATCTCCAACGCCACTCGCGGCGGCGCGAAAGCCGCACAGGATTCGGCTGATGCGGCGATTGCCGGTGTCAACGCCACCAATCAAAGAATTTCGTCTTTAGACGATTACGTCGTTCAATCAACTTCGACCGTTAATTTCAAAGTTGCCAGCGCGATTCTTTCGCCGGAAGCTAAAACCAGCCTCGATCAAGTCGCTCAAGCGGCGATGACGATGAAAGGCTATACTATCGAAATCACCGGCTTTGCTTCGGCGGATGGCGATGAGAAGAAAAACAAAGTTCTGAGTCAAAAACGCGCTCAAGCCGTGATTGATTATTTGGTTGAAACGCATAACGTCCCGCTTCGCCGCATCGGAACGTCGTATGGTTTCGGCGAACTTCAATCGGTCGCCGATAACACGACGCTTGAAGGACGCAACCAAAATCGCCGCGTGGAAGTTAAATTATTAGCAAGTCGCGGACTGAATCAAAACGTCGAAGTTAGAAAAGACGCAACGACTGACCCCAGCACCGACCAGTAATTATTGGTCTGACTACTAAGGCGGAAATTGTGAAAACAGCACAGCAGGTTTTCACGTTCCGCCTTTTTATTTGCTGCCAAATCTGAATTTTGAGGGAAAAAAGCGTGAAAAAACAATTAACAATTCTTATATTTTTATTAATAACCGTCCCGGCGTTTTCCGCTTTTGCTCAAACGGTTCGACCGACACCGCCGACCGCCGTCGAAGATGACGGCGAAGTCATTAAGGTTAATTCGCGGCTCGTCGTCGTTCCGGTCTCGGTGACGGATGCGAGCGGGCAGCCGGTTTTAGGCTTGAAGGCGCAGGATTTTCGCGTCTCCGAAGACAGCCAAGCGCAGCCGATTGAACAAATCTCCGAAGCTGATAAAGTCCCGCTGGAAATCGCTCTACTGGTTGACGTTTCGAGCAGCGTGAACAAAATTTTTGAATTGGAAAAATCGGCTGCCGCGCAATTTCTGCAAGGCGTAATGCGTCCCGAAGATCGCGCCACGATTTTTTTGATTACCGACCGACCGATTTTACTGCAAACGCGCGACACGGCGGAGAACACCGCAGTCAATGTGCGTTCGATTGCTCAAACAAAATCTTCGACCGCTTTTTACGACACCGTTACTACTGCCGCCCGGTATTTGAGCCTCAACGCCCAGCCGCGAAGCCGCCGCGTAATTTTATCTTTGTCCGACGGAGAAGATAATTACAGCGAATTGACTCGAAAGCCGACCGCTGCCGCGTATAAAAATCTGGATGTCAATAAACTAACTCTCAAGGAACTCGACCAACGCGCCAATCGAACCGTCAAAGCGCACACCCAGGCGCAAGCCGCCGTTCTGAAATCTTTGCAAAACACCGATACGGTTTTTTATACGATCAATGCTTCGGGACCGTCGGTGAGATTAAACGTCGCCAGCCAGCGCGGGCAGAATGCGCTCCAACAATTCGCCGATGAAACGGGCGGAACCGCATTTCTTCCGCAATTTGTTACTGAGACAAATTCGGCGAGTTTTGAAAGGCAAAACAAACAGATTCTCGGCAACATTTTTCGTCAAATATCGGCGGAACTGCGCGCCCAATATCTTTTGCAATACTATTCGGAAGGCGATTTTCCGACTAACAAATACGTCAAACTCGAAGTCGGCTTAAACAGTCCGCAGAAACTTCGCGTTCGGGCGCGAAAAGGTTATTTTGTCAAAAATTAGATATTTTCCAGATCAAATCCGCTAAAATTTTAAATCACGAAACAGCACGAAGCAACACGGAATAATCAAACCTTTTCGTGCTGCCTCGTGCCGTTTCGTGGTTTTTTATCTTTGAACTCAAACCCGAACGCGATCAAAATCAAGGATTGCG
>JAJAZE010000278.1 GCA_026785925.1 Pyrinomonadaceae bacterium | reverse complement strand
GCTGTTTGGAAACTCAAAAGAAAGTCCGACAAACTTTAGTTTGTCGCTCTTCATTAAACGCGATTCCCCTAAAAACATTGAGTCTGGCGCCAATCGGCGAGCGACAAACTGAAGTTTGTCGGACTTTTCAAACAGCTTCTTAGAGATTCAAATTTTCTCTTGCGAACTCTGCGCCTCTGCGTGAGACAAATTTTCACGCAGAGGCGCAGAGTTCGCAAGAGAACTGTTATTGCTTTGATTTTCCAATCATTTGATTTGCCGTTCAAATCTATTTTTCAATCTTCCCGAAGCCGCACCACGAGTTGCGGTTGTGCCAGATTATTTGCACGTCGCTCGCACCGATCTCCCGCCACCAGTTTTCAAAATCTTCGCGTGAAATATAAAAAGCCGTCGGCGCAACCAGATGGTCGAAAACGATGTTGTGCTGTTCGCGCCAGCCGAACGTGCCGAGATGGTTGAGATAATCGTTGTAAAAAAGTTTGCCGGCGAGCGGTTTTGATGTTCTATTCAGCGGTTTGTAAATCAGTTTCGATGCCAGATAAACGCCGAGCGTCGGCAGTTTCGAGAGTTGATAAAGCGTCGGCTGACCGATTTTCGACGTAAATTTTTCGCGCACCGGATTGACGTAACTCGTAATCCATTCATTGTTTTCCGCGCCGTAAATCCACGCCGAAATCGCGCCGCCTTTTTTGACTTTTCCGGCTAAGGAAACGAACGCTTTCTGCGGGTCGGGCGTGTGATGCAAAACCCCGACCGAAAACGCATAATCGAAAACTTTTTTGAAGGGAAGTTTGAAAATATCAGCCTGCACGACGTGCGCGTTCGGCAGATGTTTCGTCGCCTGAAACGCCGATTCGACCGCCGCGCTCAAATCAACGCCGACGACTTCCTTGGCTCCCCATTCCGCCGCCAGACTGGTGTGCCGACCTTTGCCGCAGCCGCCTTCGAGAACGAGTTTGTCCCAGAAAAATTCCGGTTTGACCGGCTGGAGCCAGCCTAAAAACTGTTCGTTATATTTCGCGTCCGCCTGCGTAAAATGCGTCCACTGCCAGCCGAAATTTTCGGCAGTTTCGGCTTTATCCTGCTCGATTTTATCGAGATCGGCAAAACGCGGAACGCCGCGCACGATTTTGTATTCGCGGTCGCACTTGCGGCACGACAGCAAACCTTCGATGATTTCTTTTTCCTCACGCGCACCGACGTGAACCAGCAGCAAATCGCCGCCGCAGTTCGGACACGCGAGCAAATCTAAAAGTTTTTCCTTCATTAAAATTTTGGTAGTGAACTAAAAGTAATGCTTGATAAGCATTTGATAAATTGCCACTAGCTTCAGCTAGTGGCAAGGGAAATTAATGATTAAGGCTTTAGCCGAATTTAAGAAAAATAAAATTCCTTTTGGCTTCAGCCTAATCTTGCGCTGAAGCGATAAGGATTTTATTAAATTACAGAAGTTTGGCTGAAGCCGTTTGGCTGTTTTCAAACTTGTCCACTAGCTGAAGCTAGTGGCAATTGATAAAACCTTACTTTTAGTTCACTACCAAAATTTTGTCTCGGAAAAATGATTCGACCTAACTTTTACGCCATCGGCTGAGCGTCGGAATAAAAGAGTTTGCCAGTTCCGCCGCTTTCCCGTTCGGCATATTCAAATCGGCGGTCATATTCTCGATGGAACTTTGAATCATCTGATCCATCGTTTGATTAGGATCGGTGAATGCGCCGTTTTTCCAGCAAAAAGCGCAATACTCAAAAGTATGCGAATCGTCTTTATTGGTTCCCAAATTTCCGAATGATTCCGAAAGCGGCATTCCGCAGCTTTGACAGCGAATCTTATTTTCCATAAGACCTCAAAGCGTCGGCAAATTTTTCGTATTCGGCGAACGGGAAAGACTGTCGCCAGTTAAATTCAAACTCATCCGTATCCTTATCTTCGTAAAGCTGCGCGAAAGTTTCGTAAAACGCGCCGCACATCTCCGCCGTCTCGCCGAAGTGCGCGAAGACCTTTTTGCGTTCCGCATCCGAACGCGCATCGCTCGGATATTGATAAATCTCCAAAAG
>JAJAZE010000277.1 GCA_026785925.1 Pyrinomonadaceae bacterium | reverse complement strand
TTAAATGTTTATTCGCGCTATTCGTTCGATTATCCGTATCCGATTGCCACTTCGGTCAGCAATCGCTTCGTCGGCGGAATGGAATATCCGATGATTTGTTTTAACGGTCCGCGCCCGAACCCGGACGGAACTTATTCGGCGCAGTCAAAATACGGTTTAATCGGGGTCGTCATTCACGAGGTCGGACATAATTATTTTCCGATGATCGTTAATTCCGACGAGCGGCAATGGACTTGGATGGACGAAGGATTGAACACTTTTCTCCAATTTCTGGCGGAGCAGGAATGGGAGCAAAACTATCCTTCGCGGCGCGGCGAGCCGCAAAATATCACGGATTATATGGTTTCGGAAAACCAGGTGCCGATTATGACCAACTCCGAATCGCTTTTGCAGTTCGGACCCAACGCCTACGGCAAACCGGCGACGGCGTTAAATATCCTGCGCGAAACTGTTTTAGGACGCGAGAATTTCGATTTTGCATTTAAACAATACGCGCAGCGTTGGAAGTTCAAACGCCCGATGCCCGCCGACTTTTTCCGCACGATGGAAGACGCTTCCGGGACGGATTTGGATTGGTTCTGGCGCGGCTGGTTTTACACGACCGACCACGTTGATATTGCCATCGAAAACGTCAAATTATTTCAGATTGACACGCAAAATCCCGATGCCGAAAAAGGAATTTTGCGCCAGAATAAAAATTCCGAGCCGAAAACTTTATCGCAGCAGCGCAACGAATCACTGCCCAAACGCATTGATCAATATCCGTCTCTGCGCGATTACTACAACGATTTTGACCAGTATAAAGTGACCGACCAGGAACGGCAGACTTATCAAGCGTTTCTTTCGAGTTTGGACGAAACCGAAAAATCAATCTTAAACGGCGGCTATTATTTCTACGTCGTTGATTTGAAAAACATCGGCGGATTAGTGATGCCGATTGTTTTCAAAGTCGAATATATGGACGGCACGAGCGAGGAAATACGCATTCCGGCGGAAATCTGGCGATATAACAATTTCGAGATTTCCAAATTGATTGTCACCAAAAAAGAAGCGAAAGCGATTGTGCTTGACCCGAATTAGGAGACGGCGGACGCGGATATAACCAATAACTTCTTTCCGCGCCGCGCCGTTCCGACGCGCTTCCAAGTTTTCAAATCAGGACAGCGCGGCAATGTTCAGCCGGTTCTAAATCAACCGCGTCCGGCGCAGCCGACCGCGCCGAATGCGAATTTGACCGGAAAATGGACGATTGCCGTTGACGCGGGCGGACAGACGCTGACCTTGACCTTGAATTTGACGCAGACCGGCAGCATTATCAGCGGAACCATCGAATCGGCGCAGGGCGTGATTCCGATCACCAGCGGCACGTTTGAAAACGGCGAACTAACACTAAAAACAACCGCGCCCGTCGCGCTAACGCTCGTCGGGCAAATCAACGGCAACGCCATCAACGGCAATGTGACCGCGACGCAGGGAACGACGACGTTCAGCGGCTCGAAAACGAATTAGCTAAGCAGGCAAGCAGAAGTTTTAGAGCATTTTGCTTTTCGTTTAGAGTCCACGCTTCAGCGTGTTTCTTTCGAGCGAAGCGCGGCTGAATGGCAAACTAAAGTTTGGACTTTAAACGGAAAGCAAAAACTGCCAAGCGAAATGCGAAAATAATAAAATTAAATATGAGAAG
>JAJAZE010000276.1 GCA_026785925.1 Pyrinomonadaceae bacterium | reverse complement strand
TTGCCTTCTTTGCCGACGTGATTTAAGCCGTCGCTCCAATCGCCCGCGCCGATAAGCGGCAAACCGTGTGCGCCCGTCGCCAGACTTTTTTCGACGGCGCGAACGCAGTGTTCAAAAACGCTTGCGCTTTCACCCGAAACAATCGGTCGCAGGTAAGTTTCCATTTCACCTTCGGCTAAAACGGGAGCGTCAAGAAACGACACGACTTCATCGAAAATGCTCGCGTCAGCCGTTTTCTCCGCGTAGAAACAAGTAACATAAACGAGCCAAATCAAGTTGTCGGAAATCCGCGTTCTGGTTCCGGTGTTCGACGGTTCGTGCCACCAATGCTGCACGTCGCCTTCTTTGAATTGGTGCGCGGCGTGGCGCAGGATTTGCGCCCGCGACAAATCGGGGCGCGTATAAACGAGTGCCATTGCGTCCTGCAATTGGTCGCGGAAACCGAACGCGCCGCTCGATTGGTAAAACGCCGAACGCGCCCAGACGCGACACGCGAGAGTTTGATAGCCGAGCCACCGATTCATCATTAAATCAAGCGATTCATCGGGCGTTTTGACTTGAATTGCGCCGAGAGTTTCGTCCCAAAATTCTTTGACGCGGCTGAATTCTTCTTCGACGATTCGTTTTTTAATAAAGCGCGAAACCGTTCCCTGCGCGTTTTCGAGCGAATCTTCCTGACCAAGGAGAAAAATGATTTCGCGGGTTTCGCCCGGCTGAATTTCGATGTCGGTTGAAAGCGCGGCGCACGGGTCGAGTGCCGCGCCGGTCGCGCCGGAAAGATTTGTGCGGAGCATCGCGGATGGTCGCGCCAAAGTGCCGTTGCGCCCGATAAATTCCTGACGGTCGCACGTCCAGGTTCTGGTTTCCGCGCTCGTGGCGGCAAAAGCGACGCGCCCGGCAAACTCATTGTTATACGGATTTCGCGCCAGAATCGCGCCCGTCGCCGCGTCAATTTCCGTAATCACGAACGGCGCGGAGTTTGCGCGATTGACACCCAAAACGAGTTCCGCGTAACAAGTCGCCGAGATTTGTCGCGTTCGTGTCGTGATATTTTTCAGCCGCAAACGCGAGATCTTGACGTTGCCGCCGACGGGCGCGAAAACCAGCAATTCCTGATTAATTCCGTGACTCGTGTGTTCGTAAATCGAGTAGCCCTGTCCGTGCGTTATCGAATACGGCGAATTTTCGCGGATTGGCAGCGCGGTCGGCGTCCAGAAACTGCCCGTTTCTTCGTCGCGCAAAAAGACGCATTCGGGCGGCGGATTGCTGACCGCATCGTTTGACCAGCCGGTCAGACGGTTTTCACGGCTGTTGTTTGACCAGGTTACGCCCGCGCCGGTTTCCGTCGTCAAAAAGCCGAAACCCTTTTCGTTGGAAACGACGTTTGTCCACGGCGCGGGCGTTGATTTGTCTTTTTCGAGCTTGATGTGATACTCGCTGCCCTGTTTGGCAAAACCGCCGAATTCATTGGCGAATTCCAATTCGGGCGAGATTTCAGACGGGTCGTCATAAACGTGCGAAGATTTTTGCGGAATAAAATGCGGCGGCAGTTCCGTTTCCCTGACGTTCCGCGCCATTTCTTCTTCGAGCGTTCCGCGCTCGGTTACGAAGCAAATCCGCGCCGCCGTGTGCAGTGTAATTCGGTCGGCTTCGGTCATAATATCGGTGCGCCGCAAAAAGATGCCGCCGGGCGTGTCCAGCCGGGTTTGCATTCCGCCCGAACGAATCATCGCCTGCAAATCTTCATTGAATGATTGTTCATAACTCGACGGCTGGTCGTTCAGAATCAGCAAATCGAACAGCAGTTTTTTGCCGTGCAGGAAGGCGTGTCCGCGCAAAATCTGGCGAATGCCGGAACGCGCGTCCTTGCCTTCGCTGACGCGAACGATCATCAGCGGCAAATCGCCGCCGATGCCGTATTTCCACAAATCCTTCTGCGTTCCCGTGTTGAGTTTCAAAATTCGCGGGCGCGGGCGCAAAGTTTCATCGGCGAAAATCAGATGTCCGGCGAGACGCTGAAAAAGATTGGCTTCGTCGGTCGAAACTCCAAGATGCCGCAGTTCGACTTGCGAGCGCGTCCACGCGAGCTTTTCGGCGCGTTCAAAAGCGTTCGCATCGCGGTATTTGTCAGACACAAGGAGCGTCTTTTCCCGTGAATCAGCAACGACAGTTGAAAAAACCAATACTGCCGACTCGTTCGGTTCAATCAAAACGCGGACGCGCAAACTGAAAATCGGGTCGAGCGGTTCGCCGACTGTTCCCGAAAGCGGGTTTTCAGAATTAACTGCCAGAGGATTTTGCGCGGTTCGATTGCGTCCGAGAAATTTTGCGCGGTCGGTTTCAAAACCTATTTCGCCGATTGTATTGCCTTTAACGGCGACGGTCTGCGCCGCCCAAACTTCCACATCTTCGGCGGAGCGTTGGCGGCGGCGGGCAAGCAAAGTTTGTTGTCCGTCAACGTATTCGGTTTCGACGAACATATTGCTGAACGCCGGGTGCGCTTCGTCAGCGGCTTGCTCGTTGAGGACGATTTCCGCGTAACTCGTGATTTCGATTTCGCGCGGTCGGGACGATTCGTTGGTTACGGTAACGCGGCGCAGTCCTGCGTCGTCTTCGGTCGCCACGATGATTTCCGTGTGCGTGAAAATTCCCGCGTCGCGCCGCTTAAATTCGGCTTTGCTTTCGGTAAAAATCACTTCGTAATTCTGCGGCTCGCGCAAGGTCGGCTGAAAACCGCTCGACCAGATTGCGCCGCTTTTGACATCGCGCAGATAGAAAAACTGTCCCCAATCGTCGCGCACCGCGTCTTCGCGCCAGCGCGTCACGGCGCGATTTCCGCAGCGCGAAAAACCGCTTCCGGCGGTCGTCAGCAGCACGGTGTAATTGCCGTTTGATAACAGGCAAACTTGCGGCGTCGGCTGGTTTGCCGCGTTGTAGCGGCGCGGAACCGGAGCGACGAGGGCGCGGGCGCGATTTTGTTGACCGGACAAAAATTCGCCCGTCGCTCGCGGACGTTCCAATTCTTCGGTCAAACGCGGCACACGCTCCTGAAGCAGCAAATCGGCGGATTCAATCAGCGGCTCGCGGTGAAAACGCTTTTGCATCACATTGTCGTGCAGAAAATTATCGAGCGCGACGAAAATCATTCCCTGATGATGCGACATATACGCTTCAACGCGAGAAGAAAGTTGTTTCGGCGGAAGCCGGTTTTTCGTGTAATCTACCGCTTCGTAAAAACCGAAACGAGCAAACATACCTTCGTTGGCAAAACGGCGCAGATTCGCCATCGCTTCCTTCGGCGCAAATGGCAAAGCCAGCGCAGTTGAGTATGGCGCAATCACGAGTTCTTCCGCCAGCCCGCGTTTTAAGCCTAAACCGGGAACGCCGAACGGCGCGTATTGATAATTTAACTGCAAATCGCGGGCGTTGTAAGCCGATTCGGAAACGCCCCACGCGATGCCGTTTTCCTCGCCGTATTCGATTTGCCGCCGCACGATGGCGCGGTAAGTTTCATCGAGCAGAGTGCGTTCGTAATTTCGCATCACGAGCAGCGGCATCAGATACTCGAACATCGTGCCTGACCACGAGACAAGCGCACGATTGCCGTTGGCGCCGACGAGTCCGCGACCGAGCCGAAACCAGTGTTCCTGCTCGACTTCGCCGGAGGCAACGGCAATAAAACTCGCCAGCCGCGCTTCGGAAGCGAGCAAATCGTAAAAAGAATTGTCGCGCACGCCTTCGGTCGGGCGATAGCCGATGGTTAAAACCTTTTTCTCATCGTCATAAAGAAACGAGAAATCCATTTCGTCGCAGAGACGGCGGCAAAATCCGGCGATGCTTTCCACGCGCGCCCGAAAATTTGCGCGCGCCGTTTCAATCTGTTCAAAATTTTTATCGGCGGAATCAGGCGGCATCAGCGTCTGCAAATCGCGCTGATAGTTTTTTGCCAGATTGATGGACGCCGTCGTCCAAAATCTCGCCTCTGAAAATTCTTCCGATGTTTCCGGTGTTTTAGATAAAATTGCCGCAACCGTTTCACCTGAATTTACTAAAACATTAAAAAGCGTTTCCCAATCGTTTCGATTTTCGGGCAAATCTTTACCGAGCGCGTTTTCGCCATCTTCGACGGCGGTTTTAATAATTTTTAATCCGGCGTAATTGTCGAATAAATTCTTTTTTTCGATGTCGGCGACTTCGCTTTTGAGAAAATCGAGCGTGTCGGAAAGTCCCTGCCGCGTGTGTTCGCCGAACAGCGGCGCGTCGGCGTATTCCCGGCAGCCTTCGGCGACGGCAATCAGGTGTCCGGCGAGATTGCCGCTGTCAACGGTGGAAACGTATTGCGGCACAAGCGGTTCTAAAGTTTGCGTGTCATACCAGTTTAAAAAATGCCCGCGAAAACGCTCCAGACGTTCCAGCGTCCGGCAAGTCAATTCAATACGCTCGATGGTTTCGAGCGTTCCCGTATAACCGAAATCACGCGCCGCGAGCGTTGAAAGCAGCAGCAAACCGATGTTGGTCGGCGACGTGCGGTGCGCGATCACGTCGTGCGGGTCTTGCTGAAAATTATCGGGCGGCAGCCAGCGTTCGCTCTCGCCGACGAAAGTTTCAAAATACCGCCACGTTCGCCGCGCCGCCAGCCGCAGCCATTTAATATCGTCTGCGTCGAGTTGGTTTTTATCTATGCTTTCGATTCGCGGAAGGCTTACGCGGAACGCGATATACGGCGCAATCGCCCACAAAATCAGAAACGGAACGGCGACGATTAAACTTGTCGGATGAAAGACGGC